>JAWANJ010000053.1:0-5543 GCA_038895395.1 Candidatus Iainarchaeum sp. | reverse complement strand
CTGATGAGTATTATACTCATCAGCTATTCCTTCACCTATGACTACGCTTCCCTTTTCACCTGGTTTAAGATTTCTACCTTTTAAAAGTTCTCCCTTGACACCAGCTACTGTGTGATCACCCCCTTCAAACACAGTTCCAAACAACCTAACAGTACTGGTCATGCTTATAGATGCAATGTCTGTTGTTTTGCCCTCTATGCTTCTTGTAATTGATGTGACAATTGGGGTAACCTTTTTTACTCCGGGGATGTTTTTTATTTTTTCAATTATTTTCTCGTCGGTTGTTGCATACATTGGTCCATAAGCACTTCTTTCAAACACAATTATGCCCTGTACCTGAGAAACCGTTTTCTTCACTTCCATAAATAAGCCATCAGCTAGCGCAGTCATAACCATTATCGCAGCTACACCCATTGCAATCATGCTTATTGACAACAAGGTTCTAATTTTCTTTCTCTTGATGTTCATAAAAGCTGTTTTTATCATTTTTATCTCTCCTCAATCTTCTGAATTGAGCCATCCCTTAAATGTATTATTTTGTTACCGTATTTTGTTAGAGACAAATCATGTGTAACTATCACAAAGGTTTTGTTTTTTTCTCTGTTCATCTTCTGCAAGGTTTCCATTATTTGAAAGCTGGTTTTAGTATCCAAGTTTCCCGTTGGTTCATCTGCTAGTACTACTGCTGGATCATTGACAAGCGCTCTTGCAATTGCAACTCTTTGACTTTCACCACCGCTCAGCTCATTTGGCTTATGGAACATTCTATGTTCTATGCCAACAAGTTTCAGAAGTTGTTTTGCTATTTTGATTTTTTCAACCTCATCCATCTTTACTGGCGCTAGCGGGAGCATAACATTTTCAAGCGCATTTAGGGTTGGCACTAGATGGAATGATTGAAAAACAAAACCGATAAACTTTCTTCTTAGCATAGCAAGACTCCAATCATCCAAAATACTTAGGTCTTTTCCGTTTATCAAAACCTTTCCAGATGTTGGCCTGTCTAAAGCCCCCATCAAGTGAAGCATCGTACTTTTACCAGAACCACTTGGACCTAAGATGACTACAAAATCACCTTCGTAAACATCCAAGTTTACATTACACAATGCCTTTACAGTAGTTTTTCCCATTTTGTATTCCTTGCAAGCATCTTTCATTTCAATTATCTTTCGTCTAGACACCTTTTATCGCCTCCACTGGCTCAAGCTTTGCTGCCCTATATGCTGGATAAAGCCCAGCCAGGATTCCTATAAGAAATGCGAATACAAATGCAGTCACTACTGACTCAGTTTTAACCAAGGTTGGAACATCAAATATTAATTCAATATAGTGTGCTGTTATAACTCCTATCAAAATCCCAATTGTACCTCCAAGCAAACCTATAAAGGATGCTTCCAAAATGATCATTTTTGTTATATTCCAACTTGTCCATCCAGAAGCCTTAAGCACACCTATCTCTTGGTAGCGTTCCAATACACTCATGAGTATTGTATTTATGATGCCCAAAGCTGCTACAAAAGCAGACACGATTGCTATAGCAAGTGCTATTGCATTGAAGTTGCTAAGCATATTTGAAACTGTTTCAGAAAAATCGCTTGTGCTCATTGCTTCGACTTTTGAACCAAACATGAAATTTATTTGTTTTGCAATCTTTCTGTCATTTTTAGGGTCAATAAGCTCCACATAAAATGTGTTTACTTTATCATGGCTTATGCCTGCAAGCTCTCTTGCTTCGTCAATGTTCATCATTATGAGGCCGCCGTAAAGCTCTGATTCGGTCTTTAGTATGCCTTTTACTTTAAATTGTTTGTCATTTATATTTATGGTAGAACCAACAAACTTTTTTTTATCATCTGCTATTGTTTTGCCCAAAACCACATAGCCTTTATCCTGAACGCTCAGCATTTTCCCACTTTCTATTTCACCAAGCCATCCAGAACCTCTTAATTTTGTGTACTGCGCAACATCAACACCATATATAAAAGTGGCGGATGTTATTGATGTAAATCTTAGTGGCTTGTTATCTATCGATTTGGGTATTACCCAAATTTCAGGTACAACTGTTCTGACTCCTTCAATCTTTGCTATCTTATTTCCTAAAGATATATCCAGTCTGGAAAATGGTTGGTCCGCTACACCTTTTTCCATAACCATTATACCCTGGAATGAACCAAAAACAGAAGTTAGTTTGTCGTATATGCCGTCAATTATGGCTGTGAGAACTATAAGGGCTGTTATGCCTATGACTATACCTAAAATTGCAAGAAAGCTTCTGACTTTTCTCCTAAAAAGGTTCAAAAAAGCTAATTTGATCATTTTTTATCATCACAGAGGCTATAGTTTTCTAAGTGCGAGCTGCCTTATTATTAACCTTATTATGATGTACACCATGGCCAATATCACTATTATAAAAACATAGTGCAAATAAGGGCTTGGCTCGGGTGCTTTTGAAACATAGATTGAATAAGAGGTTTTTATCATTTGTTCTTTTTGTAGTTCGTCCAAGTATTTTATGGTGATATTTATGTCATGATAACCGATTGCAGCATTGCTGTCAACACTCAAATCGAATATAGCTGAGCCAGAATCTTCACTTTTTATTTCACCAATATATGAGCTTTTTGAACCAATTAAGGAAGAATCGTTTTCTATTGAAACTACAACCCTCTTTGCACTCTCTTTGCCAAGGTTTTCAAGCTGAATTGCTAAAGAAATAGTGTCTCCTTGCATTATCTTTTTATCATTACGGCCATTTATCGAATAGTCTATGCCTGAGATAATTAGCTGAGGTCTTCCGTAAAGATGTATAGAAAACATTTGCATCTTTGTGTTACAGTCCATACAACCAGTGGTTAATTTAAAAGCATACGTGCCGGGATTTGTGACTTCACTTGCCATTATCTCAAATGTAACCCTCTTAGATTCACCAACTGCTATGTTGCCAAGCTCCTGCCTAACGTCAGATTGTGTAATGAAACCAACAAAAGGATTTGTGCTAAGCATTGAAATTTCACAATAGACATTTCTAGCTTCCAAAGAGCCATTATTTTGTATGTCAGCTGTTATAATAATCTTATCGCCAATATGTGGGAAGTAGTCTGAAACCTTTATGTTTGAAATAGAGATGTCATAAATATCAGATACTGTGATGTTCAAATACTTGCTATCTAAAACATCTATTGTACCATTTTTGTAGTTCATTTGAAGTGTTAAGGTGTAAGTACCTGAGCTAATTGTTTTTGATGTTGGAAAAACAAAAACAACTGTTTTCTTTTCTTTTGGTTTTATTCTGGGGATTGTCGTTTCTACAAAACTCTGAGGAAACCCCTCTGGCAAAAGAAGCTTAAGTTTTACGTCATTAGCATCTGTATACAATCCAACATTTACCAAATTAACAGCTAAATTTACAGTATTTCCTGGATAAATAACCGTTGGTTTTTGCAATGTTGAATCGATATTTAGTAAGTAATAAGGATCTACATTTGTAACTGCAAATACTACAATGGATAGCATTGCAAAAAGTTGACCTATCAATATAAGTCTAATTACATGGCTACTTTGCATGATAATCACATACTAATATGATTTCAGAATTATTTTAAATATATCGGATTCCGATATATTTTAATATGAATAAAAATAATGTACAGGTCTCAAAAATTTTGTTTAAAGGTCACTTGAAGTATTTGGTCTTAAAGTCACTTAAAGAAAGAAAATTACATGGATATGCAATCTGTAATAGTTGTTACGAATTAACTAATAAGATGTGGAAACCATCTTTTGGTTCTTTGTATCCTGTGCTTTCTAATCTTGAAAAAAAAGGATTTATAAAGAAATACAAAAAAAACAGTAAAAAAGGTGAGCGTTCTGTAAAATTATATTCAATAACCAAAAAGGGTAAAAATGAACTTAAAAAGATTGAAGAAAATATTAACAGTCTTGGACAAATTTTAAAAGTTAACAGAAGTTTAGTGGAAAATCCATTGGATTTTTTATCTCGCATAGGGATTTCAAAAGAAATTAAAGAGTTCAAGTCAATATTCCTAAAGCTATATTTGTTGTCCACCAAAAACAAACTTAAACCTTGCCAAAAGAACAAGATCAAAGAAGCTTTACGTAACTTAAATGAACAATTGTTGGCAATTGTTGGAAGTTAGGCATTCTATGACTATTTAAAAACACTGTTTTTTTAAATTTAGATATACAAATTTTATTAACATGCACGGGTGTCCGAGTGGCCAAAGGAGCAGGGCTTAGGACCCTGCGGCTTAGTGCCTTCCCAGGTTCGAATCCTGGCCCGTGCAATAATCCAAAAAGTCCAACTTTAAAGCAGCAAATAAAGATTACACAGCAGCATAAAAGTAGCGCTTGATGATACGAATGCGTTCGCTTTTTTGCTGCTGCTAATTTCCTCAGATAACAAAACAATTAGTGAAACAAAACTAGGCAACAATGAAAAAGCGAAGATTGCCAAATATGGGTAAGTGCCTAATGCAAATGAGTAAAACAAGAGCTCATTGAGGCAAAAAGATGCAGCAAAGCAATTGCCGCACAGTTACTTCTTTTACCTAAAATTATCGCAAAATAGCTGAACAGACAAAGTAAAGGCAAATCCGTAAAATAGCAATGGTATGGAAAAGATAATCATATGCATTGTTATAGTACCAGAAGAAACGAAATTACCATATGCAGGCACCATTAATCCAACCACTGCTGCAAAAATAAGATTGCCATAAAGCTTCTTGGAAAACATACAACATCACAAACGCAGACCGCAACAACTGGTTTGAACCCATATGCTTCTTGTGAAAAATTGACAGATGCTTACGCAAAACAAGTGTGTTACAATGCTTTAAATAGTACCCTTGAGTGAGCTGAGGAGCTTATTTATTTCTTCAACACTTGGAACTTTTCCTGTGCAAACAATCTTTCCGTTGATTGCCAATGCTGGTGTTTCCATTATGCCAGCATCAATTATCTTTCCTATGTCAGTAATTTTTTCAATGCTGGCTTTTGCTTTGCTTTCTTCTATTGCTTTTTTTACATTTTCTTCTAATTGTTTGCACTTCGCACAGCCGCTCCCAAAGATTTGAATTTTAATTTCTTTAGCCATAATGCCACCTCAAAACATTCCAAAGATTAAGCCAGCCACTGAGGAGTAAAAGATAACAAGTAAGACATAGGCTATTGTCCTTTTATTTCCCAGCACTTGCCTTATCACAAGAATAGCTGGCAGGCTCAAAGATGGACCTGAAAGCAAAAGTGCCAAAGCAGGTCCTTGGTGCATGCCTTTTGCTAACAATGTTTGCATCAGAGGCACCTCGGTAAGCGTTGAAAAGTACATGAACGTGCCAAAGATAGAGGAAATTAAATTCGCTAGGATTGTGTTGCTGCCCACAAAACCAACCACAAAGCTTTCTGGAATCAATGGTTCAATAAAGCCGATAATAAAAATCCCGACAAACAAATATGGAAGCAAAAGTTTGCTTATGTTCCAAGTTTCTAAAAGCCATGAATTTCTTGTTTCTGGCTTAAACTTCACA
>JAWANJ010000052.1:0-5551 GCA_038895395.1 Candidatus Iainarchaeum sp. | reverse complement strand
ATTTATAGTATAAAAACATTTTTATTTTAATGCTTTTTCATCAAAACAGTACTAAAAATTGTTTTTTAGTAGGTTCTTGATTTTTTTAATAGTATTTATATATCTACAAGTGAATTTTTATTTTAGGCCAAAATAGTCTGTAATTTCTTAGGAATCCGTATGTGTGGAATAGTAGGCGTACTTTCAAACAAAAATAAAGCTGGACTGTTAGCCTATGAAGCTTTGAAAAAACTAGATTACCGTGGTTACGACAGCTGGGGGGTGGGGGTTATTTGCGATGGACGAACTAAAGTATACAAAAAGGTTGGAAGAATATCAACTTTACCATCCTCGCTACGTTCAGGAAGCATAGCTATTGGTCATACACGTTGGGCAACACACGGCAAGGTCTCTATAAGAAACGCACATCCGCAAGCATCACAAAGTAAAAATATTCTTGTAGTGCATAATGGCATCATAGAAAACTTTCAAGAGCTAAAAGGGTTTCTTAAGAAAAGGGGTTTCTCTTTCCAAAGCGATACTGACACAGAGGTTCTGCCAAATCTCATTGAATTTTACATGAGCAAAAGAAAAGACTTTAAAGAAGCCGTAAGAAGCGCATTAAACAAGATAAAGGGTTGCTATGCAATAACAGCCATAACTAACCAAGAAAAAAACATAATTGCTGCAAAGAAGAGCCTACCGCTTGTGATAGGCATAGGCAACGATGGGGAAAAATTTGTAGCAAGTGATTTTGTGGCTATTGCAGGAAAATCTAATAGGTTCATATTTATGAAAGACAATGAAATGGCGATACTAAACGAAAATACAAAGTTTTTCAATATTTTAAATGGAACTGAGATAAAAAAGAGGCCTAAGAAACTCTTTTTGGATCTAAAGAGCACAGAAAAGGGATGCTATGCTCACTACATGTTAAAAGAAATTCATGAAATACCGCTTGCAATTATAAACTCTTGCTCTCAACCAAAGGAACTTATTGATAAAGCAGTCAGTTATATCAAAAAAGCTGACACGATATTTCTTATTGGATGTGGCACAAGTTACCATGCAGCTATGTTGGGTTCGCATTTTTTTAGAAAAATAACAAAAAATGAGGCAATTTCTGTTTTAGCACCCGAGATTAGAAATTATAAAAGCATGATATCTAAAAACTCAGTCGTAATTGCCCTTTCTCAGAGTGGTGAAACAGCTGATGTTTTAGATGCTGTACGTTTTGTTAGAAACCAAGGTGCAAAAGTAATAAGCATGACAAATGTTTTTGGTTCAACTTTGACAAGATTGAGTAACCTAAACTTTATGATGAATGCTGGTCCAGAAATATGTGTAGCATCTACAAAAAACTACTTAGCACAGCTAAGTCTTCTTTATTTTTTGGCATGTGCTGTTGTAGGTAAAAGAGAAAAAGCAAAAGAAGAGATCAAAACATTATCAAAGAAAGCTGAAGAAACAATTAAAACCTCTAAGAAAAAAGCAAAAATGCTTGCTGAAAAGTTCAAAAATACAAGTAGTATTTTTGTGATAGGGAGAGACGAAAATGCGGTTACTGCACTTGAAGGTGCTCTAAAGGTAAAAGAGGTTAGCTATGTGCATGCTGAAGGCCTTTCAGCTGCGGAATTAAAGCACGGCACAATTGCTTTGATAGAAAAAGGTGTTCCAGTGTTGGTAGTATGCAAAAATGGAAAGGACCTTACAATACATAATGCCTGTGAAGTTAAATCTAGGGGTGCTATTGTGATTGGTATTTCTCCAGAACATCAAGATATCTTTGACTATACTCTTAAAATACCTAAAGGAAAACTCAGCGTTTTGCTTTCCGTTATACCATTGCAGCTTTTTGCATATTATTTGGCAGTTGCTAGAAAAAAAGATCCTGATAAACCAAGAAATCTAGCAAAATCCGTAACTGTTAGATAGGTGGTTGCATGGAAAGGCTTTTTGGTACTGATGGAATAAGAGGAATTGCAAACCAATTTCCTATTGAGCCAAACACCGTTGTAAAGATTGGAAAAGCTGTTGGAATTTTTCTTAAAAAAAAGTATGAAAAACCAAAGGTTGTTGTTGGCAAAGATACAAGGCTTAGCGGCTACATGGTTGAGACTGCAATAACCTCAGGCTTGCTTTCTTCTGGATGTGACGTAATGCTCATAGGCCCTATGCCAACACCTGCTGTTTCACATCTAATTAAATCACTTAACTGCGAAGCAGGAGTAATGATAAGTGCTTCTCATAACCCAGCAGAGCATAATGGAATAAAAATATTTGATAAAAAGGGTTTGAAGCTTTCAGACGCTGAGGAACTGGAAATTGAAAAGATATTTTACAATTCTGAAGAAATAGAAAAAAATGAAGACGCATCAAAAATAGGTAAAGCTCAAAGGATTGATGACGCCCGAGGAAGGTACATAGAGTTCGTTAAAAGCACTATTGGCAATTACTCACTTGAAGGATTAAAAATTGTGCTTGACTGCGCAAATGGTGCTGCATACGCAATTGCACCAAAAGTTTTTTCTGAACTTGGTGCCGAAGTTTATCCGATTAACATAAATCCCGATGGAACGAACATAAACAAGAATTGTGGAGCGCTTTATCCTGAAAATATGTGCAAAGAAGTAAAAAGAATGAAAGCCAACTTTGGTGTTGCGCTTGATGGCGATGCTGATAGACTCATAGTATGTGACGAAAAAGGCATCATAGCTGACGGGGATGTTTTATTAGCTCTTTTCGCAAAAAAAATGCTTGAAAATGGGAATATAAAAAAAAGAGCTATTGTGGCAACAAAGATTAGCAATCTTGCGTTGGATAAGTACCTAAATGCTATTGGTATCGAAGTTGTAAGAACAGAGATCGGAGATAAATACGTGGCCGAAACCATGCGACTTAAAAATATTTTTCTCGGTGGTGAAAAGTCAGGTCACTTGCTTTTTAGACAATACAACGAAACTCCTGATGCTATTGTTGCTGCTCTACAACTTGCAAGGATTATAAAAGAATCAAAAAAGACATTAAGTGAGTTAAGAAAAAGCATAGTTTTATACCCTCAGATAATGATAAGTGTGCCTGTAAAAGAAAAAAAGTCTTTTTCCAATATGCCAAGCGTAACAGAAGAAATTAAAAAAGCTGAAAAAATCTTAGGTGATAAAGGGAGAGTGCTAGTAAGATACTCAGGAACAGAAGATGCTGTAAGGATAATGGTTGAGGGAACTAACAAAAGACTTATTAGAAAGATTGCTATAAGAATAGGAAATACTATAAAGGGGGAAATTGGCCATGGAAATAAAAAAAATATTAAAAAAATCAGAAAAGTTGATGGATGAAGAAAAACCAAGGTACTGGGATGTTATAAATATGTTAGACAAACTTGAGTTAAGACACAGCACAAATAAAGCAATTGTAGAAGAAAATGTTTTTATAAGAGGTTCACTCCTAGCAAAAAACGGGGTTATAATCAAAGCTGGTACCTACATTGATGGTAACGTCTACATAGGCAAAAACTCAGTAATAGGTCCCAACGTTTATTTAAGAGGAAATGTGATAATTGCTGATAATTGCAAGATTTCAAGCTCAGAGATAAAAAACAGTATCCTTCTATCGGGAGCCAGGGTACCCCACTTCTCATATGTTGGGGATTCTATACTCGGTCATAAAGTAAACATGGGGGCTGGTGCAAAGATAGCTAATCTTAGAATGGATGGAGCCACTGTAAAAGTAGATTTATTCGGAAATAAGATTGACTCAAAGAGAAAAAAGCTAGGTGCACTGATAAAAGACTACAGCAGCATAGGCATAAATGCTGCTATTAATTGCGGTGTTATAATAGGCAAAAAATGCATAGTATTTCCAGGCACATTTGTAAGAAAAAGTTTTCAGGATAAAATGATTATATGTTAAAATGGCTTAACAATACGCCCAGTGAAGGCATCTACGAATAATCTGCGCTTCAAGCCTGTTTTGGTATTCTCAATTATACATTCATAGACTGGCCAGTATATTTCTTTTATGTTTGTTACAACCATTCTTCTCCATATTTTCTGTAAAAGATCTTGAACCTCGTTTTTGGTGTATTTCTCTTGTTCTTTCATCAAAACTTCAGAGTTTACCAATGGCACTTGCTGTATAGACTGATGCAAAGGATGCAGTGGACTACTTGGTAAGTCAAAATCTTTGGCAGTTCTATATAGAATTAGCCCTTCTTTGTTGTAAATCTCAGCTAGCCCAACATCACAGAGTTTTTTAAGGATTTTTTTGATTTTATCTTCGTCAAGGAAGGACCTTCTACTTATTTGAAATGCTGTCAATGGTTGCGTTAGAAAGTTTAAAACAAATATCTCCTCAGCTGATAAACCATATAGTTCTTTTAGCCCATTAGACTGCACAAAGGAGTCATTTAAAAAATGTATAAATTCCCCGCTTAGTGAGTTTACAAAAAGAAAACTTTGCCTAAAGTTTTGCTCTTTAGTAAAGTAATTAAACTCTACCTTATAAATGGGAATGTGCTTTAAGTTTAGCTCCACAATTTTCTCTTTGCTTCCAAATCCAAAAAAGCCAGAGATTTTTTTTCTTATCTTTGCTTCAACCGCTTCTCTTGACATATTGACAGGAAAACTCAACAGCTCAACAGCGCTAGCCTTTGGAATGGGTTTTTGCACTTCAGCAATTGGTACTTCTTGTACTTGTTGAGGTTCTATTGTTGGTTTGACTTCAGGCATCTGTGGTTTTGCAACTTCTTCTGGTTTCTTTTGTATTTTTTGTATTTTGTCCTCAAGAAAAACTAGGCCTTTGCTTTCTGCAATTGTGGCCCCTTTTTTCTCAAGTTCAGCCAGAAGGGTTTTTTTATCTACACTTGAACTATATTTCGCATTTAGAGAGTTGAGTGTCCTAAACATTTCTGCAATCTTTACTTGACCATCCCTTTTGAGTCTTGACCAGTACATAGAAGTTATAAGGGTTAGGACTTGCTCGTTACTTAAAGAAACCTTAAGTTCAGCAGTTTCAATTTCTCGACCTTCGTGTTGGCTCATTCTTGGTCTTACAGTCATAACAAAGCCACGGCTTGTTTCTTCTCTTCTATCACATACAAGAGCAACACCAACTGGAAGAGTTCTTATAAAAGAACCTGTTTTATACCTGTGCGGAATTATTGCTGGAGTCCTTTTATAAACAGCTTTTATATCATCATTGAATACAAGCTTATGAACAATTATGATATCTAACTGACTAAGTACACGAACATCTATAGCTGATGGCTGTTGAGTAGCAAAAACCAAAGAGCACCCTGGACGCCTACCTTGCTTTACGTATTCTATCAAAGCGTCACTTGCAGCAGTCTTTATATTTCCACTTGGTATTAGAGTATGTGCTTCGTCAAGTATGAGCCAAGTCGGTGGTATTTCAATTTCGAGCATTTCTTCGCTAGATTCAAACCTTTTTGCTGCTTCTTGTCTTGTGGCTATTTTTCTTGCAGAAAGTATACGCCTTGCAAGTATTCCGATGACAAGAGCGGTTACATTATCATCTAAAAAACTCGTATCTATTATAGTAAGCTGACCCTCGC
>JAWANJ010000051.1:0-5705 GCA_038895395.1 Candidatus Iainarchaeum sp. | reverse complement strand
TGAATGGCTAGAAGAACAAGGTCTTAAACAGGTTATCAGTGGTCAGACAATAATAAAGCTTTTGGGACTAATAATACATTGGTTTGTGCTCTTACTATTTTTGGCACAAGGCGCTGAGCTGATGAGATATGAACTTTTGAGAAACACCCTCCATAGCGTGATTTATTTCATATGCTTGTTGCTGATTGCATTGATTATCCTGCTTTCAGGAGTTATCGTAGGCAGATACATTAGAAATATTATTGAGAACAATCTGGAAGGAATTGGTACGTTGATGGGATTAATAGCAGAGGCTTTTATAATCTTCGTTGCTATCATAATGGCACTTGAAATTATACCAGGTATTAATACCACAATCCTTCATTATGCTTTTGTAATTGCTTTTGGAAGCACATCTATTGCAATAGCCTTGGCTTTGGGGATAAGTTTTGGACTAGCACTAAAAGATGAGGCGAGTACGATTATAAGGGATCTTATAGGCAAAAACAAAAAAAGTAGGAAAAAATCTAGGTGAAGTCGTTGGAAGAATGGAAAAAATGGATGTATGTGGAGTGGTGCTTTCTTGCTTGTGGTGCTTTTACAATGGTGATAAATGCTGTAATGATTTTGAGCGGCGCTGACTTGGATACAAACATGCTAATCTGCATGTTTTCTTCTTTTATACTTGCAGGAATCTTTGGAATAAAAGCAAAGCTGTATAGGGGCCATAAGTAGAAAAAATGGGCGTGGCAGGACTCGAACCTGCGACCGATGGTGCACTTAAGGTTTTTAGCCCTTATAAGACCATTGCTCTGCCAACTGAGCTACACGCCCGTGTTTTAATATAATTTTAACCTGAAGTATAGTTTATTGTTGCTATTATTACAATTATGGCAAAAATGATTATAACCAACACTTCTGGCCTTATCTGTGGTGCTTTTGTGTCTACATCAAAGAAACGCATTATGCCCAAAGCCCCACTTGGTGCATATGTCTTCTTACTTTTACCAAGCTTTACCATCTAAATCGCCCCTGTTTATGAAAAACAAATGTAAACAATATTATTTTATAAAGAGAAGAACTTATTTAAAAGTATGGTTAGTATAATTGACAACGATTTGACAAAACTTGCTTCTCGCGTAATAATATTTCTCTTACTGCTTTTTGTCCTTCTTTATATACTAACCTGGACAAATACATTAAAATGCAAGTCTCTTCCAGGATGGTGCAATGTATACTATGCTATAAAGGGTAAGCCCAGGGTTTTGATTGCAGTTGGTGATGATGGCCTTGGAGAACCAGAACTACTGCAAACCCTTATGTCAAATCCAAGAATGCTGGGAGTAAAGCCAACAATAATGCATATAGATACGCTAAAGCCTGGCAACCTCAGAGAATATGAGCTTGTAATTGTGGAAAAAGCCAGAAAACTTAGCTCTGAAAAAATAAAGATGTTTGTTGACTATGCAAACCAAGGCGGGAATCTCATATGGACGGGCGATGCAGGTGTTGAGGCACCTGATCCTGAAGAATATCTTTACAAAGATGAGATTGGTGACTCAAACGAACCACACACCATGATAAATCCTTGGGCAAGAAAGCATGGTGAAACAGCAATATTTCTTAATGAATTATTGTCTCTTGAGTATGTTTGCAATTACAAGGATGTTATAGGTGAGGTTAATAAGGAAATCCTCATTGGAAACCTAATTCCCATGAACCCTGATAATCCTTTTGTGTATGGTATTTCACCATCTTTAAGGTTTTACCTCACAGAGCACACCGACTTTGCAGTAGTAAAACCGATTGAAAGAGGTACGAGCACAAGCGTCATGGTTCTGGACCTTGGCGCAAATGTTATTTACAATGAAAAGTCTTACGGAAAAAGGATTCCATTTATTGTGACGAATGCAAAAGGAAACTTATTTGGATTGAAAATTGGGGAAAACGTTGCTTATTATTCCATGCCCCCAGAATACTTTATGCACGAATCTTTGTCACCTGAGCATAGATATCCAACAATAATAGAGAAAATGTTTACAGGCATGTTATACGGTTGAATTTTTTTGTTCAACTTTTTTAATTTCATAAGACAAATTTATAATTATGGAAACTGTTATTTTGAAAATTAACCCAAAAAAACCAGAGATTCAAAAAATTAAGATAGCCGCCAACATCATTAAAAGGGGCGGTCTGGTAGTTTTCCCTACAGAAACGGTTTATGGTCTTGGTGCAAATGCTTTGGACAGAGATGCTATAAAAAGAATATTCGAAACAAAAGGTAGACCTGCTGACAATCCAATAATAGTGCATATCTATAAAAAAAGACAATTAAATGAAATCGCTATGGAAATTCCTGATTTGGCATATAAGCTGATCGAAAAATTTTGGCCCGGTCCTTTGACGCTTATATTAAAGAAAAAGGAAATAATACCTCCTGAAGTAACTGGCGGCCTTAAAACAATAGCTGTAAGAATGCCATCTCATAAAGTTGCTAGAGCTTTGTGTAAAGCTTCTGGTATACCAATAGCTGCACCCTCTGCAAATTTATCTGGAAAACCGAGCATAACAACTGGAAAGGATGCTATTGACGAATTGGCTGGCAAAGTTGAATGTATAATTGATGCTGGAGCAACGGATATAGGGCTTGAATCAACAGTTTTAGATCTTACATCAGACATACCAGAGATTTTAAGACCAGGCGGAATTACTGCCGAAGAAATTAGAAAAGTTTTTAAGGGAACAGTTGTTGGCGAAATTGCAATGGCCAAAAAAAATGTTGCCAGCCCAAAATCTCCGGGTACAAAATACAGACACTATGCCCCAAAAGCAATGCTTGTCCTTGTGGAGGGGGACGAAAAAAAAGCAATTAAGAAAGCTGAAAATATTGCAATAAAATATGCTAAAAATAACAAAAAAGTTGCGCTTCTTAGGCTTGAAACAACCAAATTGATGAAAAACACCACTACCAAAATAAGAACTATTTTATTACGCGGAAAAAAACAAATAGCTAAAAAACTTTTTTCTTCTCTTAGGATGCTTGACGCCGAAGGAACTGATATTATTGTTACAAATGCTATAGATGAAAAAGGCCTGGGTCTCGCTATAATGAATCGCCTTAGGAAAGCAAGTAGCTATACTGTCAAAATTTAGGCTTTTTGTAGCACATAAGGTAAACAAAAGGTTTTTAAATTCCGAGAAGCATAATTTGTGTTATATTTTGGCCTTAAAACAAAGGAAAAAAGTTAAAAAACAAAGGCTCTATAAATAATAAGGGATGATAAAAATGGCTGATATGTACGAGGAAGGTGGCGAAGAACAATCTTTTGTATCACCGGGCGGTGGTTTTAAAAGCAAGGTAAAATATCATTTTGAAGGTTTGATTCCACTCATACTAATTGTTATTGTTGCGGTACTTGCTGGCGGCTGGATAGGTCTATGGGACATACCAGGCTTGGACTTTGACAAACCAGCGAGAATGCTAATAATTGGCAGACCAAGTCAGATAACAATTGATGCCCTAAATGCTTCAAAGGACTTAGTTCAATATTCAATAAGGGACGCTGACTTTCTTGGAATAGATCCAGAGTATATGCTTTCAAAATACGACATTGTGATGTTAGATCAAACAAACAGTTCTTATAGACCTTACATCTCAAGACAGCTTGGTAGTGCACTTGAAGAATATGTGAGAAAAGGCGGTAAACTAATTATTGTAGGCAACTCAGGCATACTTAGAAGTGATGCCCCTGAAGCAGTTGGTTGGAGAGCAAACATGGGGGACATTGCACCGGTAGACTGTATTGCAGATATAAGAGGAGTTGCTACTTGTCTGCAGCCAATACGTGTAATGGGCACTATCTATACTCTAGACTACGAACACCCGATAGTTGAAGGCATAGAAAGAGTTCCAGCAACACCACTTGAAGGCCCAATAGCATTTGAAGTTCTTGATGTTGCTGTCAGAGGAAATGAGATAGCTTATATACAAGAAGGTACAGACCTTGACGTTTACCATGCAAAATGGTATCCGGGAATTGTTGAAAGAAGACATTTGCTTGGCAAGGTAGTTTATTTTAATTATGACCCTGGCATAACAAGGGCCATACTTCAGAATACAATAAAGTATCTTAAGTGATCATACACAAATTATGCTTTGTGCTCAACCAAATACGGAGGTGCTACAATGAACAAAAAAGAAAGCGAAGGAATAACTAAAGACAATGTTGTCTTTGTTGGTAAAAAAAGCACAATGGCCTATGTGCTTGCAGTTGTAACGCAGATGAATCAAGGCGTAGATGAAGTTATAGTAAAAGCAAGAGGTAAGGCCATAAGCAAGGCAGTTGACGTTGCAGAGATTGTCAGAAACAAGTTCATTTCAGACGCAAAAATAGACGACATAAAGATCTCTACTGAAGAAGTTACTTCAGAGGATGGAAAGCAGCTTAAAGTTTCAGCGATTGAAATAAAGCTTAAAAAGTAAAAATGGGGGCCTTAAAGGCTCCATTTATTTTATTTTTTTGTTATTTTAATGTTAATAAAATTAACTTTTTTATTGCTCTAATTTTGTTAAAATTAACCGAAAGTTATTTAAAATCATGACTATATCATGATATATTATGACAAACAAAGATACAGTCATGAACAGAGATTTTACTTATGATAAATTATCAAAAGAGTTTGTTGAGTTAACTAAAGATATTGAAGAGATTTCAAAAAAATGTTCAGATCCTTTTTTCATTGCAATGCTTGTCTTTCAACTAGCAAAGGAAAGGGAACAAACAAACAAGTTAATTGCAGAGATCAATGAGCGATTAAAGAGCCTTGAAAACACAACAAAAACAAACCCAGAAGTTCCAAGTGAGCAAACAATTCTTTCTGAGGTTGACCAAAGAATAATGATACTTGCTGAGCAAAAAGGCATGATAAGTGCGGAAGATGTTAAGGCATTGCTTTCATATAACTGTGTAAATGCTGCATCACAACGCTTAAACAAGTTATTTAGAGAAGGGTACTTGGCAAAGGTTCGTTCGGGAAAAAAGGTTTTTTTTACAATTAAAAAAACCTCTTTGCTCCCAACACCCAACCACCCCCAAAAGCAAAGCCCCCTTTGAACCTTTGCCACCCTTCTCCCTCCTTTGCCTTTTTTAAAATCTGTTAACTCATTTGTTGAAACTACAGACAGGTTTAGAAATTTAATTTTAAGGTTTTATGCAATTAGTTTGCAACTAATTAGAGTTAAGCTTTCCTCAATTTATTTTTTATCTCAGAGACTCCCTCTCTACTTTTTTTTAATTCTTGATATAACTCGTGCATTTTGTCATCAGTATATTTTACTATAAAACCTTCTTCAGTTGGTTCTATCACTACCGAAGGACCAAATTTTGCTGACAACACTTCTTGCATTCTCTTTTCTTCAATAACTTTTTTTAGCTCATTTGCAAGATAGGACCTAAACTTTTCTAATTCAATCAAATGGCGCTCAATCTCTGCAATTAAGTCTTCTGCGTCTCGCACGTATATTTTCACTGGAACCAAGGCAAGGTCATTTGCTTGCATTTCTGCCTTTATGCTATCTTGCTTGTTCATAAGTTGTTCTTTAATTTTTTCAAACTTTTCAATTCGCTCTTCGATTCCTTTTAGAAACAATCTTAGTTCATCTTCTCTTTCACTTAGTGTTGACATATAAGCTCTATAAACTATTAATTTTTTAGTATTTATATTTT
>JAWANJ010000050.1:0-6354 GCA_038895395.1 Candidatus Iainarchaeum sp. | reverse complement strand
TGTGGCAATTCCACTAAGAACAACTATCTTTGAGTCTGTGGCTGCATAAAGTCCAACCATAAGGCCCAGCGTAGTTATAACAGCCGAGGTCAACCCAAAACTTAGGCCTATCTTTACTGAATGGTTCATTAACATATAAATACCTGGTTTTTTATAAATTTTTTGATTGCATATAAACTTTATGGCACCAATAAAAGAGCTTAGAGTTAGGGTTTATGGTCTTGTTCAAGGAGTCTTTTTTAGGGCATTTACAAGAGAATGTGCAGTTTCTCTTGGCCTTAAAGGTTACGTGAGAAACATGCCAGACGGCAGCGTTGAAATAGTTGCACAAGGAGAGGAAGAAAAACTAAAGAAACTTTTAGAAAAAGTAAAGATTGGCCCACCGGCAGCAGAGGTTGAACACGTTGAAGAGCAATGGGGCTTGCCAATGCGAAAGTACGAAAACTTCGAGATTATCAGATAACTAATTTTTTACCATTAATGCAACTTCTTTAGTAAAAACCTTGTCGTTGATCTTCACTCTTATATCAATAACATAGCTGCCCTCATTTATGCCTTCCCTTGGGGTTACCAAAAAATTTAACTTTCTGTACTGAGAGCGCTCTATGGTGTCTATCATTTTTCTGTCTTCAGAGCTATAACCAACCATTATAGCACTTTTATCTCTAGCAGACACAAAAACTTCTACATTTCTAGCGTCGCTTTCTGTGACATTTGTAATCTTTACCTCAAGTAGTGTAAATTTCTTGTTTGATAGTACCAACGGGTTTTCTATAAATCTCGCTTCAATTGGCGGGTTTAACATTGAAGATAAAAAAATTGCTGCAATAACCACAAAAACAACAGAAAGTACGAAAATTGCAATGTAAATTATTTTTTTTGAACTCATGCTAAAAGAAAATATTTTTTCTGAATCGTAGATGCCCATGCTATCACGGTTGCATAAATAATCTTCCGTTCTCACCCTTTAAAAAACCAGTTCTTACGCCAGCATCAAGCCAAGCATGTGCATAAGAGAATGCAGCAAGTGCAGTAATGTTGTCTCCTTTTTCAGAGTAATACTTAGCGTCACTGAAGTATGCTTTTGCAATTTCAATGAATTGCTCTGCAAGCTCATACTCCTTGGTGCCTTTTTTAGCATTTATCTTTACTTTTTCGAGTGCTTCTTTTGTGAGCTTTTCATATTTTTCTGTTCTAAGTTTCAGTTCCTCAAAAAGACCCAAGTTAGACCTCCTTTCCGTAAAGAGCCTTTATGGCTCTTTTTTCATTTTCACTTAATTCTGCACAAACTATAAGTGAAGCCGGGCTGGGTAGTTTTTGCTCTAAAAGTTCAGATGCTTTTCCAACAACTATTTTTTGCTCCTCGCTTCCTGCCTTGCAGATAGCAATAAGCAAAGCCTCTTTCAAGATCTTTCTCTTCCTTTTTTTCTCAATCTCCAAAAGGCGCATTATTGCTGAATTAACTTCTGTTGGTTTACCATCTTTAATATCAAGCAAACACAGGGTGTGAAGCTTGTTTTTATAGTTTCTTGCAAGCTTTTCGTAGAAAGATGTTGGTGCATATTTCTCTTCTGGTAGAACTACAGTAATTGTTTCACCAAAACGATATGGGCTTAGCCCTGTAAGCCCAAGGTAGTTTATTATTGATATGCCTTGCATCACTTCGTAGGGCACGTTTAATTCAATGCAGTCAATCAGAAGCTGTATGTGTGTTGTTGCAAAAAGTGCATTTCCTATAACAATAAGTCCTATATTTTTTTCTTTTGCTGCCTTTAACTTTTCAAAGAAAAGTGCTTCTATTTCAACCCTTCCAAGTGGCACTATCTTCTTGTTTGCTATCTTTTCAAGTTTTTCAACCATGTCTTCACAAACATTTGTGTAAGCGTCTAGATACAATTCATCGCATTTTTTCATTGCATCAAAAGCCTCTGCTGTAATTTGTTTTGTGCTTAACCCACAACCTATCAAATAAAACATCTTAACCAATAAAATTTGGCACAAGAGTTATTTAAAATTTGACGCATATAATAATGTTACATGGAATATTGGTGGTTTGATGCTTTCTATTAAAAACAACCCCTATTTCATGGGTTTTTTAGTCTTGGTTGTTGTTCTGTTTTCAATTTTTTTTATATACCTTTTGAATATTTTAGATGCTAACACCTTTTCTGATTTTGATCAGGGCTATACACCTGGAATTTCTCCAACAACCTATAAAACACCAGAGCAAATACCAACACCAACAACTCAGAAGCTTGCTGATTACGAAGTTCATGAGTGGGGCGTTATTGCCGGCTGTGACAAAAACAATGACTGGGTATTGACTTCAAGACCTGAAGAAGTTTTTGTTGTTAAACAGCCAGTTGTTTATATACATTCTACCAAATATGGTGGCAAGGTTAAAAACTTTAGCGCGAGGGCTGTTTTTGTTGATGGAAAGCCGACAATCACTTATCCGGAGGCATTAGTTTCTGGAAGCAAAGCTGAATGGAAAGATGTAAAAATTGTTGAAGCAAAGGCACTACCGCCAATGGGGGAGTATAAGAGGCTAGTTCCACTGGAATCGATAATCCCAACCTTGAATGATGTTGAGGCAGACTTGCTCAGCTACAATGGCATAGAAGCCAGGTTCTTGTTTTATGAAGGCAACCTCAAGTTCCAGAACAAGGTTTCTGTTAATTACAGCCTGAAAAGCAAGAAAGCAACTGTTGTAAACAATTTCAACTATGATGTCTATGATGTAACTTTGTCAGTAAAGGAAGACCCAAGTTTCATCTATGGCAAATACTTTTTAGGATCATTGGAGGTTCTGCCAGCAGGCAAAAGTGTAGAGATTCAGCTTCAAGAAAACCCTAATTATCCAGACCTTAATGTTAAAATGCAAAGCATTGGTTTTACCGAGAAAGAGTCTGAGGCATTCCAAAGCTTGTGGCAAATGCCTTTTTTCTATCCAACAAACATGGGTACTTTTGCCAAACTTTCTTATAGGATTCCGCAAAAAGAAGTTGATAAGCTCATAAAGCTAGAGCTTGACCCCGAGCCAAAGAAAAAGCTCAGAACATTGTGGGTCCTAGTGGATGTTGAAAGTAATGATAAAGATAGCACTGGCACAAGTCGCACTGATTGCACTTCAGATGCTGACTGCGCATGGGTAAGCACGAATTGCTGCCCTGAAAACGCGGGTGCATACTGGGAATGCGTAAACCCCAAGAACATAAAACTAAATTGCTCAGACAGAGGCCAAATGTGCCTGCAAGTGATAAGCCCCATGCCAGAGGAAAATTGTTTATGCATGGGTGGAACGTGTACCTCAAGCAGGACAGCCCAAGTAAGGATAAAGACTGACAAGGCCACATATGAAAAGGGAGAAAAAGTAAAGCTTATGGCAGAAACAAAAGGTTCTGTTTATTGGCTTCCTGTTGGTCCAACACTTCAAAAGAAATTTGGCGGCGAATGGATTCAAATGAGTCAGCTTGGCTATTACCATGATTGTAATTCAAAAATGTCTTGTGAAGAATTCTTAACGATACCACTGATGGCCCCACCCGCATGTTCACAGCTTAATTCCGGGCTTCTCCGAGAATGGCATCAACAACTGAATATGGTTGCTTCACCGCTATGTGACTGGAAAGGTGAGGCTCAAACTCATCGCGAGCCAAGATGTTACATTAAAGTGCCTGCAAGCGCAGGCACATACAGATATGTTATTAATTATTCAAAAGGCCCAGATTGTTCTGAAAGTCTGGTAGCTGAATCAAATGAATTTACAATAAAGCCAAGTCAAGAAGTAGTTGGCATATGTGAAAATGAGCGCGCTATAGAATCTAAAATAATGAACAGCCCATATTGTATAAATTCAGAGATATCATGCTCTGGCAGCCGCAGCCAATCTTATTATTATGATAGCCGACTTACTAAAGAACTGCCTCAATCACAGGGAAACGCATCGGAGAGCTTGCCGGAATCAATTAAGAAAGCAGTTGTGGCACATAAAATTTACGATGTTTGCTCATGCGATTCACCCTTAGAATATAATATAGCATCTATGCATTTGTCTCAAGGACTAAAAGAAACCAATTGTGAGGGCTATTACTCTCTAATTATAGATTATAATTCAGCATGTAATGGCTGCTTAAAAGAGTGGAAAACTAACTGATGCTAATTGCTTTGCTATTGAGCCGTAGTTAAGCAAGCCCCAATTTGAACACACTTGCAAGGCCTGTTGAGAAGCCCAATATTATTATGAAAAGTTTTGCGAAGTTTGCGAGGTTTTCTTTTTTCAATGCGATTTCAATATAGCAAACGATGATTAACGCCAAAATCACTTTTATTAGAACAAAAAGCCAAGGGTTTATATTGAGGATTGCTTCGCTTACAGGGTGCTGCTCTCTGAAACTAAAAAACGATATTGCAATTGCTGTTGCAAAACCATCGAGAAGCTGGCCGGCTAAAACAAGAAGATTCATCTCGTTTTTCAATATTTTTGCCTTTAAAGATACAAGGTATCTTGTTGTGGCAGACACAAAAAACACAATGGCAAGCGGAAGAAAAAATGCAAACCAGTTTGTAAAGTTCAAGACGCACAGCCCTACTGGATATGCCGCGAATATAATGCCAATAATTGCAAATGGCTTGTGATAATTTTCTTTCCAGAACTTCCTGGATAGCAAAAGGCCTGTTATTGTAATTCCAAAAACAAGAAACCACACTCCTGGCGTGTAAGTCCAAAAGCCAAACTCCAATGGATTGAATGTTTTGTAAACAAAAGGCAAAAGCTGGAATTCATTTATTGCGCGCAATGAGGCACCAAGCAGAATGTATGGCATTAGTGCAAGCGCAAAGAGCTTATCAAATTTTATGCCACGTTTATCAAGAAAAGGAAAAATCACGAGAAAGGCAAGTGTAATAAGTATTGCACCATAAACAAAGGTGTTGACAATATTGTAGCCCCGATATGTTGAATCAACAGCAGGCCTAACAAAATATTCATCAAAGAATTCAGACATATTTTAATAAACCTTGAAAGGTTTTTTATAGGGTTTTGATATTGTGGAATATAAATTAAAAAACATTCTACAAAACAACAAATATGCCTCTTTGCTTAAGAACTAAGAAAAAATGTGGTGAAGCAGTCAGGAGAGCCCTAATTTCTATGGGCTTGTTAGATTTCAATTTCTTGCCATGCAAAGAAGGCCAAGATATATGGTTTGCTCTAAAAAAAAGGCCAGATAAGACGCAAGCTGCTGAACTGAAAAAGGTCTGTGATTTTTCAATAGAAGAAAAAGAGCTTTTTACTTCTGAGCATCGCTATAAATCTTTCAAAGATGCTCTTCGTGAGAAGCTTACTGAAAAAGAGGCAGAGAAACTTGTTACTTCTTTTGACGTTGTTGGCGATATTGCAATAATTGAAATACCCAAAGCACTTGAAGACAAAAAGCACTTTATTGGCGAGGCACTGCTTAAAGTTCACCCACACTTGAGAACAGTTGCAAGAATATGTGGTGAGCACACTGGCGAATATAGGTTGAGGCCCATGGAGATTGTTGCTGGGGAAAATAAAACACTGACAGCGCATAAAGAGTGGGGTTGTCTTTTTAAGGTGGATGTTGCGAAAACCTACTTTTCTCCTAGATTGAGTTTTGAAAGGATGCGGATCGCAAAGAATATACGTGAAGGAGAACTAATTGGTGCTTGGTTTGCTGGTGTTGGTCCATTTCCAATAGTATTCGCAAAACATACCAAAATGCGCCTCGCAGTAGCAATAGAGCTCAATCCAGATGCTTATGCACTTCTTGTTGAGAATATCAAAATAAACAAGTTTGAGGATAGGATTAAGCCAATACTTGGTGATGTACGCAAAATTGTGCCAAATCTTAAAGAGAAATTTGATCGCATAGTGATGCCAATGCCTAAAGGCTCTGAGGAATTTCTAGATGAGGCTTTTTTAGCTTCTGCAAGTCCATGCGTTGTGCATTTTTATCGTTTTGCAGAGTCAAAAAATCCTTTTGACGAATCTGAGAAACATATACTTGCTGCTTCTAAAAAATATGGTCGTGAGGTAACTTTTTTGGAAAAGCGCATAGTTAGATCTGTTTCAGCTTCAAAGGTACAAATTGTTATTGATTTCAAGATAAGTTAGTTAGCATTGTGTTTGCACTTTGATTTCTTGTAATAACCAGTTAACCCCCCACAAATAGCTTTTTATTTTAAAAAGTTTTATTGGATACTATGGGCCTTCTTGTAGTGCCATTTACAATGATAGGCATAATTGTTATGGTTGCACTAGCTTTTAGCACAGTTGTCAGAAAAATTGGACAGAATGAAGTCATAGGTTTTATCTTGGCAGGCTTTGTA
>JAWANJ010000049.1:0-6438 GCA_038895395.1 Candidatus Iainarchaeum sp. | reverse complement strand
AATAAAAGCAACCAAAAGCACAAGCAAAGACATTGTGGCTAACTTTAATGTATTTTCAATCTGTAAGCCATTCACAACAAGGAGGCCTACCAAGGAAAAGAAAAATGTAAATAGCAAAGACCTGCTGATTTTTTGTTTTTTGTCCTCTAAAATGAATTTTCCTTGTTCTTTCTTTTCCCTGAAAAGCAAAGCCATTGTAAATCCCACAGCAATTGACATTGCAATTGAAGCTAAGGCTCTGGCAAAACCAATTTTAAAACCAAGAACGCTTGCTGTTAGGAAAATAGCAGCAACATTTATTGCAGGCCCAGAGTAAAGAAAAGCAATTGCGGGCCCTAGACCTGCGCCGCGCTTATAAATCCCTGCGAAAAGCGGAAGTATTGTGCAACTGCAGACAGCAAGTACTGCACCAGATGTTGCAGCTATTGGGTAAGCAATATATGGCTTTGCTTTAGGCCCCAGATACTGCAAGATAGCGCCCTTGTTAACAAAAACTGCAATTGCACCAGCAATAAAAAAAGCAGGAACTAAGCATGTTAATACATGCTTTGTGCTGTATTCATGAAGTAGTTTAAATGCGTTTATAACCGCGCTTTGAAACAAGCCATTCTCGACAGGCAAAAAATACAAAACCAAAAAAGCTAGCAACACTGCGAAAAATTTTTTCTTCTCACTCATGCTATCACCTTAAAAGCTGCGGTGCGAAAAGCAATATTGCGCCAATCAATATGAGGATTGCACCACCTATGCCTTTGCAGTATCTAGCGTATCTGCCCCCGATTTGGGTACTCAATGCAAAAGCTGCAGCCCCAAAGATTATTAGGTCATCAAGCATAAAGAAGAAAACATACAATAGAATGTAAAGGTAACGATCCAAAGTAGGTATGTTGCTTAAAGCCAGGATCTGAGTGAAAACAGCCGGAAGAGCTGAGCTACATACAAACTCGATGGAATTTACTACAAAAGCAAGCGCAATGACTCCAAAAATTATAGCTATTGAAATTGGCCTAGAAACAAGTTCCTGAATCCTGCTCATTGTTTTTTCATGCGATTTTTCATCGCCAACTTTACATGTTACTGCTCCTTTTATTGTAAAGTAATCCTTCAAACCGTATATGCCTCCGCCAAGCGCAATTAGGCCAACTATTATTGTTACTGGCCGCAAGTATCCAATGAAAAGGAACAGGTTAAGCCAAGCGGTCATAAATAAGAAATAAAGTATGGCAGAAGCCAATACAAAGCTACCAACAATAAGCCACATCTTTTTTCTCTCACCTATGCCAGCCAAAAGTGCAATCAAGTACACAAGAACCCACATTGCACATGGATTAAAACCATCGATAAGGCCTAAGACTATTGCTAACATTGGCAATGAAAACGCTGTAAGGTCTGTTTTACCAAGAAAAGGGAGTTCAAAATCCTTGAGGTTTTCTTCAAAACCCTGTGATTTGTGTTGATTTTGGTCTTTTTCAGCTCTTTTGCATTCTTCTACGCATTCGATTATAGTATTCCTTATGTCCTCTTTGGAGTGCAAGCCAATTAAGGCCTTTATGTGATCTTTACCAATAAATAGCGCTGGAACCCTAACTCTTGGTTCAATTCCGGCTTCCGAGGCAAACCTATAATAAAGAGATAACCCATCTGGCGTTGAAGCATCGTGAAAGAAAAAGTTAATGTCAGGCATTTCTTTCTGCAACTCTAGCACAATAGGCCTTTGTTCAGCACAATGCGGACATGTTGGAAGGTAAAAATAATGGACTGCAAAACCTTCAACGGGAACAAAAGGGGTTGGTTGTGGATGTGGTTGTGGATATATGAGTAGAATAACACCCAAGGCAGCAAGCCCTACGAAAACAGCTATGTTGAATTTTGAGCTGAAGAAATTCTTTATCGCGGAGAGCATTTTAATACCACCTGCACTATTTCGGCTCCTTGTAACCAGCTGCCTTTAAAATTTTGTAAATAGACCGCTCCTTTATCTGGTAAAAAACTTTCTTTCCAATGCGTTTTGAAGATAGGATGCCTGCACTTTCTAATTTTGCCAACTGCAGCGATACGGTTGGTTGTGCACGACCTATTTTTGAAGTAATTTCACATACGCACTTCTCCCCACCAATGAGAAACTCTATTATACTAAGCCTTGTTTTATCAGCGAGGCACTCAAAGATCTTTACAATTTTGTCTTTCTTTTTTGGCATATTGAAATATTTATAAAAGTAAATATTTAAAAAAACATCCATGGAAAATCATGATATGGTACTAAGAAGAACTTTTCCAATTTTTGCCTTGCTCTTTTTTGCTATATTCACAGCAACTTTAATTTCAGGATGTATCCAGGAAAAGCGTAATGACATTGAACTAAGATATAGTGCCCAATGGACTCCAAAGGAAATTTATGTGCCATCACAGGCAAGCGCAACGCCAGTAATCAGTGAAACGCCGCTAAGAAAAGTTCATGTTGCTCTTTCCATCGATACTGACAAGAAAGAATACCGTTCCAATGAAAGAGCCGTGATAACTGTTACAGCAATTGCCTCTGACACTGTTCCGAATGCAAAGGTAAAGGTTTGGGGTATAACTGCACAATCACGGAATTACATTCAGAGCGAAAAAACATTGGATCTAGTGCAAGGTGAGAACACCATTGAATTCAATGCAACAATGCCTTACTGCACATCTGGTTGTGGCGGGGTTTACCCTGGCTCTTACCTAATATATGCCTCTGTTGAAGCAAATGGTTTTGAATTGGGCAATGCAAAAACTGAAATAATCCTGCTAAACGGCTAATAAAGCCGACTTAAGGCATTATCCCATCAGCTTTACATTGCCACCTTCTATTTTTATTGCTTTTCCAGAAATAAGAGCATCTGCTATTTTTCTTCTTGCTGAAGTAACTAATCGGTGAAATGTCGGTTGAGAAATACCCATTCTTTTCGCACAATCTTCCTGTTCAAGTCCAAGAAGATCCTTAAGGCGAATCGCTTCAAACTCGTCAAATGAAATTATAACTTCACTGAGCCCAGAAAGTTTTATGCCTGCTGGCTTAAAGTAGGTTATGTTGGGCCTGTGGTGAATGCATCTGCACCTCTTTGGCCTTGGCATAGTTAATCATGCTCTTCAAAAGATTTTGCTTGCTCAGGGTCATTCTTTTGAATCCATTCCATCAGCATTGCAACATGCTCTTTTTCTTCATCCCTGTTGTGCTCGAGTATTTTCTTAAGCTCTGGGTCTTTTGCGCTCGCAATTCTTGTCTCGTACCAGTTTATTGCCTCAAGTTCCTCAATTAAGCTCTGCCTCGCCATCTTCAAGTCTGTGTTTTCAACTTCCTTGGAATACATCCAGACACCTCCATGCAAGATATTGTTCACTGAAGTTCTTTAATCCTTTTTTCTATTGCTGCTTTTTCTTGTTCAATTTCCTTAAGACGTGCCTCAAGAATCTTTTTTTTCATCATCTCTGTCAAGAACCAATGGTGTGCTGCTTCTTCTAGTGTATACAGCACATCTGCAATCACGAAAGCGTCTCCTAAAAGTTGCACCAAGCCCATGGAGCTGCCCGCAGCCCCAACTAGGATCTCCTAAAGGACCTGTGCCATCATGACATGGCATTTTTACACCCCCTTGATTTGTAATGAATTATTATTCATTACTATTATGAATATATATGCATAACTTTAAAAGCATATGCCTAAAATTATGGTCTAAGCAAGCAGAATAAGTGTGATGCCCATCACAGTGCTTCCAATAAAAAAACCAAATGTCATTATGTGCTGTTTTTCTGAAACACACTCAAACGCAACTGGCAATAGTTCGTCTATGAAGATGTACACCATTATGCCCGCAACTGTAGCAAGGCATGCACCTATAAGTTGTTCTGAAAGAAAAGGGTAAAGCAAAATTGCTGCTATCACAGCGCCTATCGGCTCTGCCAAACCAGAAAGAAAAGATACTGCAAAAGCCTTTTTCCTACTTTTTGTTGCATAGTAAATAGGCATAGAAACTGAAAAGCCCTCTGCAATGTTGTGTATTGCTATTGCTACGGCAATGACAAGGCCTAGCTTTAGAGAATTTAAGCTTCCAGCAAGCACTGCAAAGCCCTCAGGCAGGTTATGTATTGAGATGCCCAAAGCAGCAAGAATTCCAACCCTAAAGAATTTTGTTCTTTGGTCTACTTTTTTTACCCCATCCTCTAGAAGATAGCTGTGCGGAACAAAAAAATCAATCAAAAAAGCAAGTGCAGAGCCAGCAAAGAAAAGAAGCAATGCGTTTGCATAGCCAAGAGAATCAATGCTTGCAGGCAATAGCTCAATGAAAGAAATCATTATCATTACGCCTGTTGCAAATGCCAAAGAAAAGCCAAGGTAGCACTTTTTAAAATCCCTGATTAAAAAGATAAGCAAACCACCCATGGCAGTGCTAAAACCGGCTAGAAATGACAAAATTATGCCTGTGAGCATAGGCATGAATAGTTATTACCAGAACATTTAATAAGCATTTGCAGCATAATCTTAAAGGTAATTTTAAATTTTAGTTTTGAGGTGATTTTAAATGGAATGCAGAAAAGAAAAAAACCTCAAAAGTTGTCCTTGCTCTTACCCCGGATGTCCAAGAAAAGGTATTTGCTGTGAGTGCCTTAAGCACCATCGTGAAAACAACGAGTTGCCAGCATGCTATTTTTCTAAAGAGGCTGAAAAAACTTATGACAGAAGCATAGAAGCTTTTATAGAAGACTGGAAGAATCGCTAAAGAGTTCTTCGCCCAAGGATCCACTTCAAGGCATTTATTTCCATCTGCATTAGGTCGCGCTCTTCGCCTTGCTTTGTTTTTATTTCTTTACTAAGTCTTGCGATTTCCTGTTGTATTTCAGGTGTTGATTTGTTAGAATATTCTTCGAATTTTTTTTGATACGCTTCATCGAGTTTCTTTTTTCTCGGATCTTTTTGAGTAGTAACAACAACAGAAGGTGGTCGCCTGGTTGATCTCTTTAATTTGTTGACAAGATTCTGCTCCTCAAAGGAACCATTTTGCATCTCATTTAGTATTTTTCTAAGCTGGTCTGTTGAAATGCCAAGCTCTTTTGCGATTTGTTTTTGGTTTTTTACCCCAGAATATATGAGCTTAGCTATAGCTCTCTTGACCTCCATTTTTTTTATTTCAGCTTCAGATTTCAAATAAGAGGATCTTGCTCTTAGGGCCTTTATACCCTCTGTTGTGCTGATAAGCGCTCTTAGATTTTCTCTTAACTGTCTTTGTTCTATCCCCAACCTTCTTGCCAATTCAGCATCGCTTATGCCTGGATTTTGTTTGATAGCAGATAATATTGCTTCTCTCCTTTTGGCAACTTCATTTGGTTTCTTAGCAGGAGGTTTTGACTTACCAATGGGTTTTTTTCTAGGTTGTTTAGGACTCATTTTATCACCTTTTGATAAGGTCACCTAAACCAAAGTGTTTGCTTTCCTTCTCTTCTTTTTGGCTGGGTTCTTTGTATGCCCATCGACCTTTTGTTTGCAAGCTTTCTTCCATTACATCTTCTAGAACTTCATCAGGGTTCTTGTTTTTGTCATATATGTCAGTTTCAAATAAGCTCGTCCTTGTTTTATTTTTCTTAGCAATGTAAACTACAATAACTACAATAACCAAAACTAAGGCTAAAGTCAACAAGGCTGTGTTTGTTTCAAGAGTAAAGAAACCAACCGCTGGCGCTTTATTATCTTCTACCTTTGTTTCAACATTTTCAACCCTTTGGATAAGAGCTAAGAGCTGTGTATTAAGATCCTGCAAATTGGCTTTGGTTTCTGAAAGGGACGTTGTTTGCAAAGAAAGTGACTCATTTGTGCTTGCAATTTTTTGTTCTATCTCTTGTAAAGAGCTTAAAGTAGACTGAAGCACCTCTTTTGTGGAAATAAGCTCTGTGTTTAGATTATTTGTTTTGGTTTCTAGCGATTCTATTTTCTCGTTTAGCGCTTTTATTTCGCTCTTTAAAGCATTTAAGTCAGCTTTTAGTGAATTTAACTCTCTGATAACAGAATCAACATAGGACGTGCTCGCAACCTTGAAAACATTTATTGTTACAGAATCCTTGCTCTTTGTTGAATTTCCTGAGATAAGACGCACCTCAAGGTCATACTTTCCTGCCTTAAGAGGGTTGAAAATAAGCACAAGGCGCTTATCTCCTGTAGGTGAATATTCCTTGTAATATGCAATATATTCGGTATTTGCCTCAACGCCTAGCTTTTGCGTAAAAACAACTTTACCATCTAGAAGCACGCGAATCTCATCAAAGCCTGTTTCGGAAATGTTTGTAAAAGCAGCAAAGCTAGTGCCTTCCGGAACATTTTCAGGCACATTTATACTCAAAGAAGATACATTTGAAAATATTAAAAACAATATAAAAAATAAAAGGGCTTTTTTTCTGATAATCATATTATCACCACCGACC
>JAWANJ010000048.1:0-6490 GCA_038895395.1 Candidatus Iainarchaeum sp. | reverse complement strand
CAACTGTTTGTGCGATAGACTTCTAACATTTAATGTTCCAGCATCCGATGATATAAAAATTATCGAGCTCTACATCAACGGAAAACTTTTTGATAAAAGAAGCATAAAAAACATGATTTTAAGCGATGGCTCAGAGTTTTGTGAATCAGAGCTTGGCTATAAGGAAATATGCTATCGAAGACTTGCTTTTACAAAGTTGGACCCATATTTTTGTTCAAAAATTTCAGATAAAAATTGCCTAAATGAGTTTGAAGAGTTTGTTACACTAAAATGTCTTGCCAAACACTTGGCTAACTGTAAAGAGTTTTTCTATATAAAGGAATGAGTAAAAAAGATCTACTTTGTGGCTAGTCTTATGTCCTCTGCTGTTATAGTTTTTCTCTTCGCATGCTCTGCTAAAGCCTTGGCCTTTAACGAGATCTTTATTCCTTCCTCTTCCAATATCTTTGCGAGTTCAACAGCCGCAGAATTGCTTACTCTAAGACCGCTGCCTTTTCTTATTATTCTATCAACCGCAGCAATAGGCAGTTCAGGCATTATATCACCAATAAAAATAAGATGTCAAATAATTTAAAGCTTTTCTTTTTGCTATTTTTTCCTTTTTGGACGTCTAAAGCCAAAAATAAAGCAAAGAAACCCTATTTTGACGAATTTTTTAAAGATTTGCTTTATTAGTACCCCTTACCCAAAAGCAAGATTCTATCGGTTTGTTTACCACAGACGCAACAGGTGCTTTTTTTGCGTTCTAGCAGCAAGCTGCCTGCAGCATCTAAGCCTTCTTCCATTGAGCGTATTGTTTCATAGCAATTTTCACCTTCACACCAAGGTATCTTTGCAGCACCACCTTTTTTTATCCATTTAATGGCATCATTTAAGTTATCGAACGATTTTACTTTTGATTCAAAAGAAGCCCTTGCTTTTTCGTATAGTTTTTTTGGTATATCTTCAAAAAGCAATTTTTTCGCAACCATTATCATTTTTTCCCTTTCAACAACAAGCCTTTCCTTTGTGTCTCTCCTAAATACTGTAATTTTGTTGCTTTTAAGCTCTTGTTCGCCTATTTCTATCCTTAAAGGTACGCCTTTTATATCCCATATATAAAATTTTTCTCCTACTGTTTTGTCCCTTCTTGAGTCAATGTAAACTGATATGCCTGCTTCTCTCAGTTCATTGGCAATATTTTCAGCATAGCTTTCAATTTCTCCAAGATCCTTTTTAAATATTGGAATTATAATGATTTGAATTGGTGCTAGATTTGGAGGCAACACAAGGCCGCGTTCATCTCCGTGCAATGCTATTACTGACACCAAGTAGCGTGCGCCATTACCTGTACATATCTGCCAACAATATTGCTTCTTTCCATTTTGATCCTCATAGGCCAAACCAAATTTTTTTGCATAAGCCTGGCCTAAGTTGTTTACAGAACCGTTTTCGAGTAGTCTACCATCTGGCAAAATAACATAAAACTCAACTGCTGACTCAGCTCCTGGGAAGAGTTCATATTTTGGTTTTTCTACAGCTATTGTCGGACAACACAAAAAGTTCCAGATCTCTTCATTTATTTTGATATGCCTTTGCATTTCTTCGTAAGCCTCCTCTTTGGTTTTGTGAGCTGTGTGTATTTCATACCAAAAGGTGATTTCACGGTCTCTTATCATTGCATGGGTTTTTTTACCTTCTAGCCTAAAAGATGATACTGTTTCATATATCCTTATTGGAAGTCTGCCATCCTTTATCCAAAGTTTGAATATTGGATACATAGCTGGCTCTCCGGTTGGTCTTATGATAAGCTTCTCTTTAAACTCGGATTCTTCAAGGAATGGAACTGCAGCATATAGATTTTTCTTGAAACCCTCAAACCAAGCATCATTCTGTTTTGCATATTTGAGAGGTACAAAAAGTGGGAAGTATGTCTCTTCAATTCCATTATTTTGGAAAAGTGCGTCCCAAGTTTGCACAAGCTTTTTCATGATCTTCAAACCATACGGCATCCATACAAACGTGCCCTTGACACCATAGCGTCTATCCACTATTTCTGCAAGCTCAAGCACCTTATTGTACCACTCAATGAAGTTATCTTTTTTTGGAAGTCTTTCGGGTATTATTTCTTTTTCATCAGATTTCTTTTGCTTTTTTACCATAGTTATAACCACCTGTAAGCTCTTCTATTTCTTTTAACATTTTTGCGTGCTTTGGTTTCTTGAAGTGTTTTCTTGCAGGTTCAAGCATATCAATAATCTTTTCTGCAACAGCATTTTTCAAGTCTAATGGATGCAGTTTTCCACTTGCAAAGTCCTGCTTTAGAGTATCATAGTCCGAATAAACAATGTTCCCCCCATACTTTGCAGGCCTTTCCACTTCTAAAATTTCGTGCTCTTTGGAAAATATTAGATTTTTAGCCCAATCAAGTACTGGGTTATAATCTACTTCACCAGCACAGCAAAACGCATTCGAGAGCTTTCTTTTTATCTCATCTGGTGAATCATGTATAAATATGCAACTATCTGGTTTTGATTTGCTCATCTTTAGTTCTGAAAGAACTTCCTTTACCTTGTCTTTTGGTATAGGCCAAACAGGTGGTTTGCATAAGCCAGCTAGAAGCGGCGTATGTAATGCTACTGGTTTTATCTTGTTGCCTTTTTGATCCAAAAGAGGACTTACCTTTAACTTTAATGCAACCTCCCTTGCAATGACATGTGCTTTTCTTTGGTCCATACCGGCATGCGCCAAGTTTATGCCTTGAAAAAATATGTCCGCTACTTGCATCGGTGGATATATGAGTTTTGCAAAATCAACCGCAGAGCCTTCCTTACGTCCCATAATTGTTATGCTGCGCATAATTCTAGAAAGCGTGCAGTTTTTGCTCACATCTATAACTGTTGCCCAGTATTTATCGTCGCTTCTGTAAATATCAGATGCAAGCACAAACTTTACCTTTTTTGGGTCACCACCATTGCACTTTATACCTGCAATAAGGCTCTCTTTAAAGTAACCTTCAGCAACCTTTATTATAACTTCTCTGTCACCACCAAGTTTTTCATTTATCCAGGTATGCCAGTCTGCTAAGAAGATAGAAACATCAACACCTGCCTTTATAAGGTCAACTACCTTGGATGTTGTTATTATACCAGTTCCCAGATGTACTTTGCCAGAGATTTCAAAGCCTATGTAATGCTTAAGCTTTAATCCTGTTTCTATGTAGAGCTTTAAGTCTTCAGGGGTAAGAACCTCCTCAGTGTTGCGTGTTATAAGCTCAAAAACTCTTTCTGAGTCCATTCATTTCCCCCTTATCTTAAAAAATTTTTTTACTGCAGTGGACACTATCTCAAAAACATCATCTTCATTTAGGTTGTCTGTTTTTAACACTAGATCAAATGGTGATCGGTCATTCCTGATGTCTACATTGTAAAGTTTTTTGTATATCTTTGCGTCAGCCATGAGGCGTTCTTCCATGGCTTTGGCAACTTGTTTCGGATCTTTGCCATCCCTTTTTGCTATCCTCCTTGCTCTTACCTCTGGACTTGCGTCGATCCAAACCCTAAAGGCATCTTTGCCTTTGTAGAGCCAGGCCATCATCCTGCTATCAAATATAGCCCTTTTTTCCTTTTTGGCTATCTGCAAGAGCCTTTTGTCTAACTCCATGTCATAATAGAAGTTCTTCTGTCTTTCTTTTACGAGCTTCCTTCCAGCCTCTGATTCCCAAAAGCCAGTGCCTTTAGATGCCTTTTCAATATCTACTTTTTCCTCTTCTTTTATTTGTTTCATTATGCCTGAGGCAAATATCTTTTTTAGTCCGAATTCTTGAGCTAGGCGCTCAGTTAGAGTGCTTTTCCCTGAGCCGGGATTGCCTGAAATTAGTATTAGCATCCTTTTCATAGCTACACCAGTGTAAATTCAATTTATAAATTTTGAACAACAACAAATAAATAATTATATCCTAAACCTTGTAAATACGGGTTTATATGGAAAAACTACTTGAAAAATATGACCGGATTTTGGTTAAAACGAGAGAATACTTCAAAAAAGCATCCAAGCAAAAAGCCGTTTTTGGGCTTAGCGGTGGCATAGACTCTGCTTTAGTGGCAAAGCTTCTTGCAGATGCTCTAGGTCATGAAAATGTATTGGCTTTAATAATGCCGGATAAAAAGAATGACAAAAATGTAAAAGATGCTATTTATTTATGTGAGCTACTTGGTATCAGCTATAAAGTTATTAACATACAACCGATATGCAAAAAAATATTAGAAACTATAAAAACAAAAGACCCAATCGTAAGGGGAAATATAAGTGCTAGAGTAAGAATGGTTTTGCTTTATGCCCATGCAAACATGCTAAATGCGCTTGTTGTGGGCACATCAAACAAAACAGAACTCACCCTGGGTTACTTCACAAAATATGGTGACGGTGGCTGTGATCTGCTTCCAATAGGCGATCTCTACAAAACAGAAATTTTTGCAATTTCAAAACTACTCGGAATTCCAAAGAAAATCATAACCAAGAGACCCAGCGCTGGATTTTGGCCTGGCCAAACAGATGAAACAGAGATAGGAATGAGTTATAGCAAAATTGATGAACTCCTCAAGAAAATTAGTACTAAAACAGCAGTAAAGCTAAAAAACAAAAAAGACTTGCTAAAACTTATTGCTTTAATTAAAAAGAATAAACACAAAAGAAAATTGCCACCGGTGATCAAGTGATCGGCCTTTTTGGCGGAAGCTTCAATCCGATACACAAAGGACACTTACAGGCTGCAAGGCTTGTAATCAAGCAACGCCTTTGTAGAGAGATTTGGTTTATTCCTTGCTACAAGCACAGATTCAAACCAAAACTCGAAAATTTTGAGCATAGAGTCAACATGATAAAACTAGCTATAAAAGGTGAAAATAATTTTAAGTTATGCCTTATAGAGAAGAAATTGGCTGAAAGAAGAAAAAAACCAAATACAACAATCGAAACCTTACATGAGATCAAAAAGAGATATCCTAATAAGAAATTTTGCTGGATAATTGGCTCTGATCTTTTAAATGAGCTTCCAAAATGGTACAATTTTGAAGAGCTTGCAAAAGAAACATTTTTTGTAATTGTTCCAATAAAAGGTTTCAAGTTAAATAAAAAAATACTCAAACGGATAAGGGCCTTGGTTGTAAAGAACAATGCGCCGTATATATCTTCCACAAAGATAAGAGAATCGATAAGAGCTGGCAAAGTTCCTAAAACATATCTAACTAAAGATGTCTGGCTTTATATTGAGAAAAATCTTCTTTATACGGATGAGTTCTCAAGGAAAGTTTACAAAGCAGTAAGGCTTATTCCACATGGGCGTTTAGCTACTTACAAAGATGTGGCACAACTAATAGATACTAAGGCCTATAGAGCAGTTGGACAAGTACTCAAAAGAAATCCATTCAGTACAGTGCCATGCCATCGTGTTGTAAAAAACGATGGTTTGTTGGGTGGATTTAGCAAAGGAAGAAAAATAAAAGCAATAAAGCTAAAAAAAGAAGGTATTGAAATTTATGGTAACGAGATTGCTAATTTTGAAAATTTAAGGTTAAATCAAAAAGAGTTATTTTTTCTAAAAAAACAGTTACAGAAAGGTTAATTTTGTGTAACTATATGTTTTATATATAAGTTAGAGCAATAATATTATTATTGGGTGGTGGGAAGCAATCCAATCCGATTTCTTTCCCAAAGGAGGAGGCAAAAGGCAAAGGAGGGGCAGTGCTCCTCCTCTAATTCTTACACCTTATATGCTTCAGAATGTTCATTTCCAATCTAGTTTGTCCCCTAACTTTGCTGAATCTATATATTCAGCAGGTAGCTCGATGATATACTTTGATGGTTGTTTTGGGGTGTAATTAAGCGTGAATGGTTTTAGCACTTTTTTATCAACAACCCTTTTTTCCTTGTTCAAAAAGAAAACAGCAATTGGAAAAAAAACAAATAACATGTGAATGCTTGCCTTGATCTTTGATTCAGAGTTTAAAGAAATCACTAATGCATAGCTAAATTTTTGTTTGTTTTCAAACATAAGACCTTTAAGCTTTGAAAGATATTTGTTAGCTACGCAAACGTTTTTGCATATAACTTTATTTGTGCTTAGATTTTTGAGCATAAAATCAGCTTTTTTGACCTTTATCTTTAAGAATTTTTAAAGGTGGTACATCAATTAGTTCCAGAAATGGTTCGCCCTTTTTAGAGGTGAAAAAGGATTTCCTTTCAGTTTTTACAATATTTCTTGCTTTATTTATGAGTTCAATTTCTTTGTTAAGGCTTTCCAAAAGCTCTTTTAGCTCATCACGTCTTTCTTCAATCCTCTTTATTACCTTCATCTGCTCCTTTTTTGGAAGCAAAAGCTCCTCTGGCATCAATAGATAGTAAGATTTACCAGTATTTAAAGGTTATGTCTTCAAAAATTATGCCAAAAGATCTTTTGAAATTCTTTTCAGCGCTTTCAAAGATATCTCAAAGAATTTTTCTTCTGAAATTC
>JAWANJ010000047.1:0-6635 GCA_038895395.1 Candidatus Iainarchaeum sp. | reverse complement strand
ATTAAGGAAAACATTTAAATTTTTAAAGAAGTAAATCTACTGCTATTCAAGAACTAGTTTCAGCATAATTATAAAAACAATTCCAAAAACAAACATGATAAAAGATTTTATGCTCTTTTTAAGGTCAAGCTCTCTATGCAATTCTGGTATCAAATCTGAAGCGGAGATATATATAAATCCGCCTGCAGCAAACGGAACAAGCAAAGATATCTCTTTATAACTAACAAAGAAAAAGTAAGAAACCAATGCACCTAACAAGCAAGTGATTTGAGAAAAGAAATTTATGAGTAGAGCTTTTCTCTTTTTGAGTCCACTTTTTACAAGTATTGCAAAGTCGCCAAGCTCTTGCGGCAACTCATGTGTTATAATTAGGGCGGTTGTTACTATTCCAAAAGAAATGTTTACAAGAAAACTTGAGGAAATTATCATACCATCTAAAAAATTGTGCACTGCATCACCAAAGGTTAAAAGCCAACTTACTGGATGAACCTCACATTTGCCTTTGTGGCAATGATGCCAGTGGAGTATTCTTTCCATTAAAAAAAAGACACAAAAACCAAAAAACACAAGAAGAAAAACAGTGTTTTTATCCATCATTTCTAGTGATTCGTTAATTAGATGGAAAAAAGCACCTGCTAAAAGAGTACCTGCTGAAAAAGACACAAGTATAAAAATTACATGTTCAAAAAGATCCTTTTTGATCAAAAGCGATAATGCTCCAACAAAGGCCATAATGCTGTCTATCATGGCAGCAAATATGATCCACAGCAAAAGCATGAATGTTACAATATACAAAAACAAATAAATAAATTGCCTAAATAAGTTGCCTTAGTTCTTATTGTTAAACTTTTTTATTTTTTGTTTTTTAAAATAGGCAAAAGTACGATACCGGCTATAAATCCCCCAATATGCGCAAAAAATGCAACACCCAATTCTTGATGAAGACTAATTAGACCAAAATAAAGCTGCATTGCAAACCAACCAAAAGCATATATTATTGCAGGCACATTAGCACTTATGAAAAAACCAAAATATACTCTGACTTTTGAAGAAGGATAAAGCAAAAGATATGCGCCCAAGATTCCTGAAATGGCACCTGAAGCACCAACAACAGGTACTGTTAGATTTGTGCTTATGAAAGAGTGTGCAAATACTGCCGCTAAGCCGGATGAAAAATATATCAACAAAAATTTTTTTCCACCCAATGCTCCTTCAACGCTTCTCCCAAAAACCCATAGAAAAAGCATATTGCCAAAAAGATGAAAAATATCAGCATGAACAAACATGTGCGTGAAGAGAGTTAAAAATGTTGGATTGGATGGAATAAGAGCAAAATAGATTGTTAAATCTTGTGGAAGAAAAAAGAAGGCAAATATATTTGATAAAATAATTAAAAGCGTGAATATTGGAAAAACTCGAATCCTTGCACTGCTGCCAATTGGTACAAAACCTTTTTGGTTAAACATTAAGAAATGTTAGCTAAGATTTGTTTAATAAATTTAAGTGTAATTTTTGGGCTGACAACAAAAAATTTATATAAAATGAGAAATTCGTCCAAGGGAGGATTCGAACCTCCGACCTACCGGTTAACAGCCGGTTGCTCTACCACTGAGCTACTTGGACAATTATCTTTTTTTAGTTTTGGGGCCCAGGACAAAAATAAAGATATACAAAAACACTTTTTATATTATTCGTTAGGGATGCTTTTTTAATAGTTGCTATCGTACCAAAAAATGTCAAAAAGGGTAACATATACATAACTAAAGTTATAAAGTTTTATAAGTTAACCTTAGCAAGTTGTCTACAACTTGATATCAATGGCTAAAATCTGTTTTTAACAAAAAATAGCAGATTTATTACTTTTTTAAGAATTTTTGCCTGTTTTAAACACTTTTTTTTGTTTAATAAACAATTATTTTGTTTTTATAAAAAAATTTCCTAAAATAGTGAAACCCATGTAAGAAAAAATAACAAAAAAAATTTTTAAAGTTAGATTAAAAAACTTTAAATATCTTAACAGGTAAATTTTTTATTAACAAAAAAGCTGTTGTGAAACAAAATGTTAATTTTTTCTTTTTTTCAAAACAAAAGCTATTTAAAGGAGTTTATCGAATATATTATACAAAACAAACTTTTTTAATGAAATTGAGGTGAGGTGTATGAAAAGTATTATTGAAAATGCTGTTGATAAGTCCAAGGTTGAAGAAGATACTTTGGAAGAGTTTGGCACGCCCAAAATAATGGTTGTGGGTACAGGTGGTGGCGGCTGTAATACTGTCAACAGGCTTGCCGGTATGGGTATTGTTGGTGCAAAGCTTGTTGCAGTAAATACAGACAAGCAGCACCTTTCTTTGATGAGTGACGAGTTAACAAAGATACTGATAGGTAAAAGCGTCACTCGAGGTTTGGGTGCTGGTGGCTACCCTGAAATAGGTGCTAAAGCAGCAGAAGTGTCCAGAAGTGCGTTAGAAGAGGTATTAAGTGGGGTAGACCTCTTGTTTTTAACTGCTGGTATGGGTGGTGGCACAGGAACAGGAAGTGCACCAATAATTGCAGAGATTGCCAAAGAGCAAGGTGCAATTGTAATAGCAATGGTAACATATCCTTTTGCTCTTGAAAAAGCGAGGCTTGAAAAAGCTGAGGGGGGTATACAAAGACTTCAGGAAACTGCGGATACTGTTATTGTGATAGATAACAATCGCTTAGTAGAATTGGTGCCTAATTTGCCAATACAAGATGCTTTCAGAGTTGCTGATGAAGTTATAGCGAGGGCTGTCAGAGGAATAACTGAAACAATCACTCAGCCATCATTGATAAACCTAGACTACGCTGACGTACGTGCAGTTATGAGCAACAAAGGCTTGAGTATGATTGCGGTTGGTGAATCCAAGTCAGTAGACAGAGTAAACGAAGTTGTGGAGGACACTCTAAAGAATGCTTTGCTTGATGTAAACATAGAAGGAGCAACAGGTGCACTGATTCACATAACTGGAGGCCCAGAGCTAACGCTTGGTGAAGCCAATGCTGTTGGCGAACTACTTACAGAACACATAGATCCAAAAGCACAAGTAATTTGGGGTGCAAGGGTTGACCCTACATTTGAGAACAAGTTGGAAGTGATAGGTATCTTTACTGGAGTAACATCACCGTACATAAAAGGCGCAACAAAATCCATAAAAGCAGCAAGTGGCTACACCAGCAGTAAGGACCTAGGCCTTGACTTCATACCTTAAAGTCAACTATTTCTTTTTTCTACTTTATTTTATTCTTTCATTTTATTCTTTCTATTTTTTTATTTTTTTTAATTTTTTTTATATAAAAAAAGGAACTATATTCAAAACAGCTACGATGAAGAAAAATATTAGGAATAAGTCAGATATTATCTTTTTATTTTTTTCATTGATTTCACCTAAGAAATAGTAAGAGTAAATGTCGCTCGCGATATAACCACCATCTAATGGAATTATTGGTAAGAAATTGAAAATCATAATTAAAAAAGACAGCAAGAAACACAGCCAAAGCAAACTCTCTATTAGATATAAACCAGTAAGGGCTGCTTTTGCTTCGTTGTCAATTTGTGCACTTTCTTTAAGAACGTCTCTCACCGTGAAGCCAAAGTTTTCAGGTGGTGAAAGCGGAAGTTCTTGATTTGGGTATATTGTGACTGTCATTTCTTTGTTATCATCAATTATTGTGAAGTTTCTTTCTTTTAATCTATTAGTGTTTAGTATATTGTAAAGTTCAACACGGTTTTTTATGAGGTTTCCATCAACTGCCAGTATGCGCATGCCTGGCCTTAGAATTCCATAAGCAGGACTACTTGGGTTATTACAATAAGGTATTGTTTCTGGCACGTTTGTTATCTCAACGTATGCAACGCTTTCAAGATAAGATTTATAGTATCTTTCATATACTGGAGCCACAAAATGTGAATTAAATAGCAAAGCTATGATTACAAAAAATGGGATTGAAAAAAGATTTGCGGATGGTCCTGCAGCGTATGTAAGTATGCGTTTGTCTGGCTTTGAATTTTTTAGCCGATCTTCATCAGGCTCAACAAAGGCCCCAATAGGTAACACACCCACTAACAAAACACCAGCACTTTTTAGGCTAAACTTTTCTTTTAAAGCTTGTATCCCGTGAGCGCCTTCATGCAATATCATGGCAACTAACAAGGCAATCCATCCATACCACGGTATAAAAACAGGTACCTTTGGTATTTTGACACCAGGTATAAGAGGCGCTACCCCAGGACAAACAGTTGAACCTGTAAATATACCTTTCAATATATGAAAACCGTTGAAAAGCATTAACAAAAGGCCAAAAGATGAGACTCCGAATACTGAAAAAGCTGAACCAAGAATGACGTCATACTGTTGAGTAAATTTTGCTCCAATAACAATAGGTCTCAAAGTAAAAAAATAAAAGACTTCTAAAAACACAGCAACTATAGAAGCACAAATTAGCCTTTTCGGCAAACTTTGTTTTTTCATAAAAAGAAAATCTGATGCCAAAATACCAAAACCAAAAATTGCTCCAAGAATCGATATTGTGTTTACTATTGGTGCCAAGAAACGTAAACGTTCAAACACTTTCAAAAGTTTTTTACTACGCCATAGAGAGTATACAACGTGAGCTTCAACCCCATGGAAACGTCTTATTATGTAAGTTGAACCCAAAACAAAAAGAAGTATTAATATAAGAACGCCAATTAAATTAAGAGACTCTTCAAAAAGCACCATATTGTCACTGCTCTAATAGTTTTACTCCAAGAACTTTTTCGAGTTTTCTCACAACTTTTTCTTCTGGCTCAAAATTTGTGTTTTCAATCCTTACAAGTAAAGACTCCTTCTCAAAAATCTTTTTAGCAAGCTCTTCCCTGGTAAGGCCAAGCTTCTCCCTTGCTTTTTTAACTTCCAGCCCAAAGTTTTCCACAAGCACTGGCGGCTCTTTTATATCTGGCTTTTGAGTAATTTTTTTCCTGATTTTTGGTTGTGCAGCATCATTGCGTCGATCCATTAGAACTTTGCCAAGTTTAGAACATTCCTCACAAACTGAAAGTTCTGCTCCTTCTATTTCTGCTCTGTAAAGCTTTGCCGTTTTCTTACCACAAACTTCGCAAAGCATACTATCACAAAACCATACAAAGGAGATTGTTTTTTTATAGGTTGCGTTGAGTAAACAAAAATATGGAATGCTGGACATAAACTGGATTCAAATTTTGAGCATTACCAAGGTTCGCTTTTGTAGATTGCACAAACTAAGGCACACACTGGTTTGTCCTTGCACTTTATGCTTGAAGTCTTTGTATGAAATTGAACTCCCTTTACACCACGCTGCCTAGCCAAGTCTTGAAGAGACTTTATTAGCTGCTTCTCAACTTTTTTCACAGATGTGCCATGATGTTCCACGAAAACACCACGGCCGTCCTCAAGCAGATACCAGCCAACTCCAGCGCAAGCCACTTGTCCTCTTTTGCTAACTCTCTGCTCACTTAATACAACGTAAAGTCTTTGGCCATACTCCTCTGGTTTCAGATCTGGCTTTTTTATCACTATTCTAGAACCCGGAGGTATAATTGAGCTAAGCTTAATCAAATTATAATTAGCGACACCTGCATTCCACAATGCATTATCAAAAGCACTAAGCTCAGTATTGCCAGTGCCCGTAGCAGCTGTGATAATTATATCCATTCTAAAGTTTATTTATTTGATATATAGATTTAAAAATGTATGTATCAAGTTTGTAACTGCAACAATTTGACTGACTGTTTTTGTGTAAAGTTAAGGATAATTTTTTATTTTTCTTATTAGGAAATTTTTTAATGAAAGGTAAACTAATTGGCTTTTATCGTAGAAGAAAAAGTTTAACAAGCAAAAAGAAGTCACCTCCAGAGATTGCGGCAGAAATTGAAAGAAAACTAACAGGAAATTTAGTAGTTGATATAGTAAGATTACCAAGGATGTCAAAGAAAGATAAAATTTTTCTTTATAGAAATTTGAGAGTCTTGCTCAAGAAGTCAAGTTCTATTTGTGATTCAGACAGAAAGCACATAAAGAGCCTTGTGTATTCACAACTTCCGTGGACAGTAGCCTATGGAGTCAATCCAAAGCTATTCATTGCAAGAGTCAAAATGATTCGAAATCTATTAACACCAGAAAGCAATTTTGCAATACATTATGTGAATGAACATGTGTTTCCTGACGGCCACAAAGCAATAGACGTTTATGCTGTTTTTGTTCGAAAAATAGGCAAAGTCGCTGTGCTAAAAATAAGGTTTAATCCCATACTCGATAGGAACTATATCGAATTCTTACAAGGCGTTAAGGGCGTAGATATGAGAAAGGTTAATGAAATTCTTGGCAGACCTTGGTTTGAGGTAATTTTATACAAAGTGCTCCAAAGCGCAAAACCCCTTTTTGAAGCTGGTCATGAATTGTATTTTGAAAAAGAACCCGGAGTCACGCTTTTTAGTAAAATAAGAGATCGTTATTTGGAAGATACTCCTGTAAATGAAATTCTTGGCCTTTACAGGTTTTCAAGAAGAAAGAGGAGGGTAAAAGAAATTCTAGGAGAATAAATTCTTAAAGAATGGGAAAATAAAAACTTTTTTAACAACTTAATAATTCAATTTT
>JAWANJ010000046.1:0-6911 GCA_038895395.1 Candidatus Iainarchaeum sp. | reverse complement strand
GGCAGTGTTTTGTTGCCTACTACCTTTTCATTTACTAAAAAGCGCTCACTGAATATCAGCTTAATGTCATATTTTTCTAGTATGCTCATGTTGTTTTCTTTTAAAAATTCATATGCATCTTTAAGTTTTTGTTCATCAGCATATTCTACCATAAGGTCAGCCAAAACCTTGTTTCTGGCAGTATGTTCAATCAAATGTCCATATAGAGGATCTGCTAGAACATTTTCAGAGTCACTTGAGTACTTTGCAAGATAATTAACACCAGCTTGTGATTGCAAGCTTGTTGTAAACCCATGAACCAAAATTAGGGCAATATAAAGTCCGGCCATAAGCAAAAGTGCAACTGCAACAGTAAAAAGCTCTGTGAACTTGCTTTTATAGTATTCCAAAAAATAAGCCACAAAAACTGCTGTGAAAATAGCACTTACCAAATTGAAACGCTGAGTTATTGCTGACTGTATCGCCATTGATGCGAGGCAAGCAGCAAGCAGTATTTTCTTTTCTCTGGTGAGCTTTGTTTCTTTTCTCATAAGCCATATTCCTTCGAGCAAGAGCAGCAGTATAAATAAAAACAAAAGTATGCCTGGCTCAACAAGAAGAATTGCAGGACCAAACCTTATCAGATAGCCCCAATCTTCTGGCATTATTTGGTAAGGAAAACCTGCGCTTATGAAAAGCATTGCATACAAAATGCAGAAAAGAGAAAAGGCCAATGCAAATGGTTTTAATACCACGATTGCCAGGCCTTTTAGCTTTATATCTTTGCTTAGAAATAGCCCGATAAAAGGCGCTGAAAAAAGGTAGAACAATGCTAAAGGTATCTGCATCATCATTCCAAAGAATATTGCAGTTGAGCCTAGAAGCCACTTCTTTTTAACAAATAGCATTAATGCAATTAGCAAAAAAGAAAACGCTATTATGTGCCTCGGCGTCAGGGTGATGAAGGTAAATATTAGCGTATTCATTGAAAATAGCACAGGCATCATTATTGCTGCCTTTTTGATTCCAAGAGATTTTGCAAAAGCAATTGATGAAAAAACAAAAAATATTGTTGCAAAAGTCGAGGTTAGAGCAAACAATCCAGTGTCTTGGAGGCCTGTAAATATTGAAAAAGCACCTTCAAGGTAAAAGTAACCAGGCACAAAGGTAAATGGCCTGCCAAGGTAACTTTTCTCATCATTTTTTGGAAGCCCGGAGTTTTCAATTACCTGCCTTGTGCCTCTTTCGTAAAAAACATTGAAGTTTGTTGTGTGGCTTGGTGTAAACCACTGGTAAAGAAGGCAAACATATAGGAAAAAGCCAATCAAAACAATTGCCTCAATGCTAACGCCTTTAAAAAATTCATTAAGCCTAAAGTTTTCCCTTTTCAAAGCAAAATTCTTTCTGAAAAGGAAAGCGAAAAGAGCAATTGCAGATATGTAAGAACCTATAAGGAAAGGTAAATTAAAAAGCCTGAACATTCCTAGCAAAGTACCTAAAGCAATCAACAATGAACTGGTTGCAAAAAAAGAAAGTGCAAATTTACTGTAAAGTTCTTCTTTCGCAAAAACAAAGTTAGCAAAGACAAAAAGCCCTGCAATTATTAGCAAGATACTAAAAAGCAACAAGTTTGTGCTTTTTTCCTTTTCGTATTGTACTGTTGCACTTAATCCGAGAGCGCTAACTTTTATCTCATTTTTCCCTTCTTGCAAATTTATTTTTTCATTAAATTGCTCATCTGGTTTTGATGGATAAACCGCTTTTTCAAAATTACCATTTACAAAGATCTCAACAGGCGCATAAACTGATTCGGGAAAATTTTTTACTTCAAAGCTTATGCTGTCTTTCTCAACTGAAATTATTTTCAAAGTATGTCCAAATTGCTTTTCAGAGCTTTGCTGTTTTTCAAAAGTATAGAAAAGCCTTTTATCATCCAAAGCTATTTCAGCAAAATGCTTTCCTTCGCTAATGCCAATTATGTCAGCACAAAATGTTTCCTTCTTAATTTTGTTTTCCTCGAGCGATACCTTTTTTCTCATTACCTCTTTTGAATCAATATAGAAGCGCAACTCTTTGCTAAGTGTACCTGTGTTTTCTGGCATCAGAAGCACTTCTGAGCACGCAACCTTCTCTGCCTTTTTGTCGAAAGAGTAAAGGGCCATTGAAAGCACTGGCTGCTTATAAGAAAAACTATGCCAATAAATGCTGCTCACGGCACTTAATAAAAGCACTAAAAAAATGCTTGCAATGAGTAGATTTTCCTTTGTAAGCATAAATTAACTATTGGGCGCATGAGTTTAAAACATTCGTGGTGATAAGATTTTATTATGAAATTAAGTGAATTAGCTAAGAGGCTTGACTTCCAGCTCCTTTTGTTTGCAATCATTGCTTTGCTTGTATTTTTGCTTGCTATGAGTTTCGAGCTTTTGCTTAGTTGGCTCTATGCAATAAACAAAGCATACTACAGCGGCTATTCTTTGGGAAAGCTAATTGTCACATTTTTGTGGCTCATACTTACAGCGCTTATTGTTGCCTTAGGTTACTTTCTAAAGCTTCATAAGTTTTTTTCTAAGTATGAGAAAGCACTTTTGGTTTGCTTCCTAATAGTCGTTTCTTTTGGGTTCTACCTTGGGGCTTACCAATTCATAAGCTTTGGTGTGCAGTATAAGCCAAGATGGATGTTTGCTTCTATAATTTACGAAGAAAACTACAAGAACTGGGAAGCAAGCAAGTTTTACCACAACCACTTTCCAAAGGTTACGGTTTATTATGCGGCAAGCCTTTTAGGCATTGACTTTGGCCAAAAATATGATGATGGCAGGCCTTGGTTTGAAGCACTGCCAGATGCAGAGCTTTACGCTCAGCTTTACCTTGCAATTATCATTCTTTCTATAATTCTGTTAATAAGCTATTTCTTTTCAATTAGCAACAAACTTTCCTTTTTTGACTTCTTCATTTTGAGTTCATCTGCGCTTGGCCTTCTCATATACATAATTGATGGTGGAATTGCTGCTGCACCAATAAGCAGCGTAATTTTCTTGTTTATTCTTTTCCTTGTGAAGCGTTACTGCGCTTTTTGCAGAAGCCATGTTTCGAAAGCAGTAATTGCTCTTGCACTAACATTTGCTGTAAATTACATAAGCGTTGCAATATTTGACTATTATGTTCCGGTGAGCAATTTCCAACTCGGCCTGGTCTTCTTCATGGCTTTCGCATACATGACATACTTTAGCGCTCTTGAACTCTTGCATTTAATTGGTAGCAAAGGAAAGGCAAAATGTTGTCCTTTCAAATTGCTTTTACATAGAAAAGAGCTTTATATTTTCTTAATCTCCGCTGTGCTTTTGTATTTCTCTTGGGTTGAAATTGAAAAGACGCTTTTGCCTTACGCTCATGGAAAGCTTCTCGTGGATTACTCTAAGATATATGCTGATATTGAACCAGGTGCAGGCCTTTTCATCTATGGCTTGCCAAGAGAGTTAAGCACAGAAGCTTTGAAGCAAGAACTTGAGAACTTTGGCGCAGTGCTTGAGCTTAACAAAACAGGTTGGGTTGCATTTGCAAAGATAATGCCTAATGGCAATGTTACTGATAAGCAGGTTGCAGAGCACTTGAGGCAAAAATTCAATCCAAGCACATACTTGTATGCTGATGAAACTGCGCTTAGGCCTTTTTACGAGTCAATTTACATTTACTGGGAGAAGCCAACAGATTCGAGGCAATACATTGGCAACAAGTTTGCTGACATGGAAGTTTTGCAGCGCTTTGAATATGGTGACCGAAGCATAATAGTTGTAAAGGCCTATGCTGGCCCAACATGGCAGCTTTTGTCTGTGCTCACAGAGATAAAGGAAAAAGGCCATAAGGGAAAGGTAATAGTGGCGAAATAAATTTTTTGGGAAGAGGAAGAGTAAAGAGGGAAGAGAGAAAAAACCCAGGCAGGGATGTAAAACTCGTTTGGAGAGAACCCAAAAATCAGAAATGGGCCTGAGCGGAATTGAACCGCTGACTTCCACCGTGTGAAGGTGGCGTCATACCACTAGACCACAGGCCCAACAGGCAACAGGCCTATCAAAGAAAATTTGCAATAAAAAGAAATTTAAAAGGTGGGTTTGAGTGGTGGGTTTGTTTGCTTAGGGTTATGCTCTAATTCTTACCTAATTTAATAAAGAATTCAGTATAAAAATGCTTTAAATATTTCAAATTCGCTTATTTTATTAGGGTGATATTATTTGAAACCCCTGAACGAGGTTTTGGCTCTCATTTTAACTTTTTCTTTATTGTTTTGTTTTTCTGTAGTTTTGTATTTTTACTACATGAGGTACACAAAAAAGACAGTAACTAAATCGGCTTTATTAGTAATATTTGGTATAGTTAATTTGGTTGTTTTATGTCTTTTTTTAGATGACTCTTCTTTGTTTGTTTTTTTGTTGGTTTTCCTAATTTTTTCACTTCTTGCTTTTTTATCTTTTTTAAAGTACACTCTAATTAAAAAGAATTTTAAAAGTAAAAAAATGTTGACTAAAATAGAAAGAGTCCCTGTTTTTGTTTGTGAAGGTCAAAATTTACCTGCTAATGCCTGGAAGGATGTGCTAGGTAATCGCATTTACATTACCGAACCATTAAAACAAATTATGAAAAGAAAAGAGCTTGAGATTGTATTAAGGCACGAGATAGGGCATGATTGTGTAAAAAATGTGTGGGCTTTATTAATTCCTTGTATCGTAATTTCATTATATCTCAGTAAGTTATTTATCTCGCATTTTTCAACCTTAAGTATTGGCTCAATACTTTGCGCTTTCTTAATAGCTTATTTTTGCGATACTTATATCTGTTGGCATAAAGAACATTGTGCTGATTTGAAAGCAGTTAAATCATTCTCTGATCTGGCCTATTTTCGGAGTGCACTACTAAAGGTAGAATTGTATGATAAAATCAGACCATTTGTGAAAAAATCTGAAGTTAGACAGATTAACAAAATTTTAAAGGAAGATTTCTTCAATGACATTGAGAACTACAACCTCACGTCTTTTTTGATAGATTTTTGGAGTCATTTTTTTAAAAGTTTTCCTTTGATTTTCCTAGATAAGAATTTTATTGGACCCCATCCCCCTATCAAGTTTAGGTTATTATATTTAGCTAATCACTTAAAGAAAAAATCACAATAGCCAACAACTTTTAAAATAAGCATTAAATTCTCATAGCTAAATCGAATATTTGATTTGGTTTGTCAACCCAATATCTCTTGTATCCTTCTGGTAGTTTGTTTACATCCTTACAGAAAAGATGTAACGACACAGTTACCTTTTGGTTGTCCACTCTAAAAATTTTAGGCGAGTTTTCTTCTTCAAAGATCATTTTAAAGCCATCTACCTTGTATTCAAATTCGATGTGTGAAGTACCTTTAGGGTCAACAAAGGCAATATGGTATTCTTCTCCCTTTTTAAACCAAAAAATAAAGTCTGGATAAAAGTTGCGTATTTGATTATTTTCTGGATCGTAATATGGAACATATATTTTGTCAAGGCTTTCATCGATCTTGCTGAAAAACCACCAGTCAAAGTTCAAATTTGAACCATTCTTTTCTATAAAGTCTTCCAAATACATAATAAAATCAAATTCGCTTTTTGTTTTGATTATGTGCTTAATATATTCTAATTTTTCTTTGTTTGAAAGAATAACTGGGTTATAATAATGGTTAACTATGTACCTTATTTTCAAATCCTTGAAATTTTCTTCCTTCGAGTACATCTCTGTTAGTTCTTTTAGCCTTTTCTCATAAACTTTATTTTTCTGAAATTTGATGCTGAAATGTTTAATCAACTTAGTTACAGACACCCTAAAAGAAACATTTTCTGATTCTTCTACCTTATAAAATTTATCTGCTTCAGAAAAACTTCTTTTTATGTGTTTTATCATTTCAGGTGTAATTTCGTGAATGGCAATGATACATCTGTCATCAATGTTGTTAAAATACTCGCGAATGTAGTCTAAAAATTCACCAGTAACCAACATCTTTTGTGGCAGTCTTTGTAAATATAGTTTACCTGCTTCTTTATATACTGGAATCAGCAAAGTACAAGTTTGTAGCATTGGGTTAACGTCTAGTTCTATTGTTTTTTCAAGTTCTTTGCTAATTTCCAAATGCTTTATGATTTCCATTAAGATATTTTTTCTAGTGCTGAAAACAAATAGAGTTTCTAACGCTTGGATCATGGTTTCATTTCCAACTTTTGTAAATAAACCTTCGTCATCCATTTGGTTATACAAATTTTTTAACCTTTTTCTTTTATTTTGAATTGGCTCAATTCTCACACCCCTCCCAACAGCTTGAATGATGAACTTTTTTGCTTCTTTACCAACACCTATGTTTATAAAAAGTATAACATTTGGCCTGTTGGAGTCCCAACCTTCGTAGAAGCTCTTTGATCCCATCAAAACACTTATCTCTTCTCTTTCGTCTAGGCTTTCAAAGATGCTTTTATTTTCGTATCTTTCTATGACTTCATAGCCTTTTAAATTATCTTTTATCCATCTAATCGCATCACCAATTTTTATCAGAGCAAAAGGTTTGCTGCTTGTTTTAAGTTTTAAAACAGCTTCTGACGTTTTTCAGGGATTGTTAAAACCTCTATAGTCCCAGGAGTGTCAGAACTATAAACATAATTTAAAATATCTTCAATTTTCTGTTTTTTAATAAATTTTTCGTCTATCTTTATGGGCGTTTTTTCGTAAACAAGTGTTGGATTTTCAGAAAATTCTTTAATTATTTCATCAATACACTCTTTTAATAGCTCTTCGTCTACTTCTCCATTTCCAATACTGGCTAGCTCATTGAAAAATAATTTTAAATCCGGCTCTTCTTCTTTTATTTCAGAAAGATTTACTGTATTAACTAATGTTAAAAGTAAGGGTTCGTGATATGCTCTTGA
>JAWANJ010000045.1:0-7016 GCA_038895395.1 Candidatus Iainarchaeum sp. | reverse complement strand
AAAGGACCATTTATAGTTGCTATTTGTGGCCCAAGCGCATCTGGAAAAACAACTATAGCAAAGAGACTAGCTCAAGAGTTAAAAGCTGGCTTTTTGTCTACAGATTTCTACTACAAGCATCCAGAATATGTAGCAAAGCTCCCGCTATATTTTGATGACATACGATCTGTAGACATAGATAGCTTATCAGCAGATCTTAAAAGATGGAAGATGGGACTGGACATAACAGTTCCTGCACATGATCCTGTAAGCCACAAAAAACTTGAGCCAAAACACATACCAAACACAAGAGTGCTAATAGTAGAAGGCATAGTTTCTTTTCATCCAAAAATTGCGAAATTTGCAGACTTGCTGGTCTACATTGAATCTTCTCAGCAAAAGAGACTTAAAAGAAGATACAGAAGAGACGTAAATATGAGAGGCAGAGAGCCATCGTACGTCAGAGATAGGTTCTACTCCACTGTTGAAGAGGCTAGATTACAATACATAGAACAACAACGCCATAAGGCTCACATGATAATATTAACTTAAAAATTAGCAAATGGTTATTAATATTGAAAAAATAAGGAATTAAAAGGTAATATTTATGCCTTTGTACAGAATTCCAAAGCATTTTTCTCAGAAAAAGCTTAAAGAAAGAAAGCTAGAGCTGAAAGAAAAAGAAGCTAAGATAAAACAAAGGTACGCAAACGCTGTTGCAAGAATACCGCACTACAGATTAGTTGAAGGATTTTATGAGGTAAAAAGAATGATTGAAAACATTAAAGGAGATACTGTTATTGTGGCAGTATGTGGTCCGATGGGCTCTGGAAAATCATCTTTCACTTCTAGACTTGCAAATGAATTCAATGGTGCTGTAATTTCAACAGATCTTTACTTCAAAGAGCCACAGATTGCTGAAAAGTTTCCATTTTATTATGACGATCCTCGTGCTGTAAACTTAGACCTTCTAGCTGAGCATTTAAAAGATTGGAGACAAGGAAAATCAATCTTGATGCCTGTACATGATCTCATAACTCACAAAACACTAGAACCAAAATATGTGCCCCATACTAGAGTATTATTTGTTGAAGGCACCATGGCCTTTCATCCAAAAATAAGAAAGCTTGTGGACATCAAAGTTTACTTGGAGTCTGCCCCAAATAAAAGGTTAAAAAGGAGATACAAAAGAGATGTCCACATGAGAGGTCGTACGATTGCATATGTTAGAGATAGATTTTACTCAACACTTGAACCGGCTAGGATTGCCCTGCTGGAGCAATGGAAACACCATGCGGATATTATAATTATAACTTAGAGAATATCGGTGAACAAATATGAAAAAAATTATAGCAAGAGCTCTTGAAGAAAATATGTTAGCGCTGATCACATCTTTTAATGAAGAAAACATAAGTAAGCTTGGTATATGCGCCAAAAAGATTGCTAAAGCCATAGAAAATGATGGAACTATTTTTGCTTTTGGAAATGGAGGCTCAGCTTCAGATGCACAACACTTTGTGGCAGAGCTTATAGGAAAATTTGAAGCAAAAAGAAAGGCCTATGCTGCCATTTGCCTATCTTCGAATATTTCAGCAATAACAGCTATAGCAAATGATTTTTCCTTTGAAGAAATCTTCTCAAGACAAGTTGATGCGCTTGTCAAAAAAAATGATGTTGTGATTGGTATTAGCACATCGGGGATTTCGGCAAATGTTATAAAAGGCCTAAAAAAGGCAAAAGAGAAAGGGGCCTACACAATAGCTTTAACATCTCATGGTGGCAAAAAAAATCTTAGCAAAGTATCAGACATTATAATAGAGGTATATGCAAAAAGGACACCAAGGATTCAAGAACTTCATTTGCTTTTACTGCATGTCTTATGTGAACTTGTAGAATACGAGTTATGTAAAAGACAGCTAAAGAATTAAATTCAAATGTGTTCCTAATTATAAGATGCCTCTACGAAGAGAACTTACCCTTTGGGAAGCCGTTTTTAGTGGCGTAGGCATAATTGTAGGTGCTGGAGTTTATGCAATAATAGCGGAAGCAACAGCTTTGGCTGGCAACACTGTTTGGCTTTCATTTGTCTGTGCGGCTATTGTGGCAGCTACTGCTGGCCTTAGCTATGCTGAGCTTTCATCAATTTATCCAAAGGCCGGAGCAGAATATGATTATATAAAGCCAGCATTTGGACAAAAGGCAGCTTTCCTAGTGGCTTGGCTAGCTATATTTGCTTCAATAGTGGGTATAACAACAGTTGCCATGAGCTTTGGGGGTTATCTTTCAGAGCTTGTATGTTTAAAATGCTTGGCAAACTTTTCAGCGGAAGATGCTTTTTTTAATATGGACTGGTTCTTTGGCGCTGCTATTCTTATTATTTTTTCAACACTTTTGCTTTTGTTGGGAGTAAAAAAGTCAGCAGAACTTGCAATAGCTATAACTCTGATAAGCATACTTGGCCTTATAATTGCCATATTCGCTGGAATTCCGAAAGTAAACACAAAAAGCTTGTTAGAAATAAAATCTGTTTCTGGTATCTTCAGTGGTGGAGCACTTGTATTTTTTGCTTACATTGGTTTTGAGGAAATCGTAAGGCTTTCTGAGGAAACTAAAGATCCACAAAAGAATATACCGCTTGCAGTAATCCTTGCTATATTAATAACTTCTATTTTATACATCTTGGTTTCTATAGCTACTGTTAGCATTGTAACACCACAAGAGCTTGCCTCCTCACCAAATCCCATGGCAATTATTGGCTATGAGATTTTTGGAAATATAGGCCATACATTGCTTTCGGTTATAGCTCTTTTTGCTACTGCTAGCACAGTTATTCTAATAATGCTAGCAACATCACGCATTTTATATGGAATGAGCAAAGAAGGAGCCTTACCAGCTTTTTTGAGTAAACTCTCAGGCAAAGGTGTTCCATATAATGCAGTGTTTGCAACTTCAATAGCTTCGCTTCTTTTCCTTTCATTTGGTTCTCTTAAGTTTGTGGCAAATACTGTTAACTTTTCAATACTTTTGATATTCTTGATTGTAAATTTTTCCCTCATACACCTAAGGCTAAAGCTACCTGCCAAAGAAAGGCCTTTCAAGGTACCTCTGAATGTAGGGTTTTTACCTCTGCCAACTTTCTTTGGTATCATACTTACAATGCTTCTTATCTTAAGCATTGATCTTAGCTCAATCGTTTTCAGTTTATTTGCACTATTTTCAGGCATCATATTTTTAATCTTCTACCCGTGAACTTTGCACTAGCTTTGGGCCTTGGTTTTGGATATCGCTTTTCAAGCTTACGTTTTGTTAACCTTTCTTTAATAATAAGATCGCCACATATCGAAAAATCAACAAAACACTCTTTTGGAGATAAAAGCTGTCTTAGTTTGGTTACCACTGTTTGCACACAGCCTTTGCTTATCTCGCCACCACCCCTGATTACAAAATCTTCTGCAAATTTTATTTTCTTTTTTTGAAGCAAATTTGCAAGTCGTTCACTGTCTTCGTATAGTTCTTTATAACCCGGTGAATTTATTATGATAAGACGTTTGCCTAAAAGCTTTCTTGCAAAATCTATAAACCTTAAGACATCACTTTTTGATGATTTTTTAATAGATGCCTTGTCACTTCTTAAAATAGCACGATACTCGTTTATGTTCATTGGCACCGCAAATATCACCACAAGAACATCTGGTCTTTTTGATGCCTCAATTATTGCTCTCCCATAAATGTCAAACATAGCCTTTCTATAGCGTTGCCAGTCTATATTTTCTGCCCTTCCTCCGGAATAAAAATCTTTCATGAGTTCAATTACTCGTTGATCATCTAGCCCATACATAGTGGCATGGGTTAACCAATTTGGATGAACCAACACAAGAAGTTCCTTGTATGGGCCGCGCATCGTTAATTTATGGGTATTTTGCATTAATATCGTAAATGCTGGCAACTAAATAAAAATGTTGCATCAGATTACTGTTTTTTTCTCTTTTTAAGACTCGCCTTTCTTTCTATAAGGAATATTATAAGCATGCCTAAAAATGCAAAAAAAATCACAGCTGTTGGATCCTTTGGTTTTGCAGCCATAACCTTTTCCAAAGGAAGTCTCAATGAACCAAAAACAAGACCTGAAAGAAAAACAAGTGTGATTCGTTTGTATCTTTGCAGCAGATAGTCAAGAATTCTAGAAAAACCAAGAAAACCAAAAAACAGGCCAAATGAGAATATTAGTATAATTGGAAAATTTACGGTGTGCAACGCTTCAATCAGGTACTCATACTGGCCCAAAATAAGTACTAAAAAGGCTCCAGAAACTCCAGGCAGCAGCATAACACAAGCCGCAGCAACTCCAGAAAAAAACAAAACATACGCATCATGGCCTAAAAACATCTGCGGCAAAGAAACAAAGTTGTAAGCAATTAAAAAAGACACTAAAAAAACAGCAACATTTAAAAGAATCCCTAATTTTGTTGCTTTTAGTGGAATATTCTTTGACATCACGACAACAGAGCCAAATATAAGCCCGAAGAAAAACGCATAAGTAAGATCTGGACAGCAATCTAATGCAGATTTAACAACACCTGACAGCATAAAGAAAGATAAGCCTATGCCAAGCAAAAGAGGTACAAGAAACTCAAAATCTATAGAAGCCAAAGCCTTATACGCCTCTGCTTTATTTCCCTTAATTAAGAATAAAAAAACTCTAAAATCAAGGGTTTTTATTGCATGAATAAGTCTTTCGTATATGCCAGTTATGAAAGCAATAGTGCCTCCAGAGATTCCAGGCAGTATGTCAGCTGCACCCATTAAAAGGCCTCTTATAAAAAACCTAAAAAAGTCACAAGATAACATATGAACCACAAAAAAACACTTAAAATTTAAAACCACTCATTTTTTAAATACTTGGCTGTAAAAAGATAAATAAAAAATATCGAGAGGTAATAATGCAATAAGACTGATTTTTTAAATTTGAATAAATTTTTTAGAGCTGATTTTATGTTGAAATGGGTTTCAATTGCCACTTTACTTTTAGTTGCAAAAAACAGCGGGGAAGTTGCAATTGAAAGCCCTTTCAAAATTAGTTAAAAAGGAGTGAGAAAATGCAGGACAGATTTGGCAGGACTCTCTACAAAGCGATTTGCAGTGAATGCGGAAAGGAAACAGATGTTCCTTTCCAGCCAGATGGCACAAGACCTGTGTATTGTAGAGACTGCTTCATGAAAAGAAGGTCCAATAGAAGGTTTGATAGGAAAAGGGAATAGGTACTGAATAGCAACCAAAGGATTGCTTTTTTAGTGCTTTAGCCCTTTGGCCTATCCTTTTTTTATTTTTTTATTTTTTAAAATATTTTACAACTCTTATTTGGAGGTGCTATTTTATGGCTAAAAGTAGTAAAGAAAATAACGTGATTGTATATTCCACACCAACTTGCCCGTACTGCATACTGGCAAAAAAATTCCTCAAGGATAAAGGCATTGATTTTAAAGAATATGATGTGGCTTCTAACCGTGAAAAGGCCAAAGAAATGTATGAAAAAAGCGGTCAGCTTGGTGTACCGGTGCTGGACATAAATGGAACAATCATTGTTGGTTTTGACAAAGATGCAATAGTTAGGGCCTTAAATAAATAGTGGCGGTGCTTTTTATGACAAAAAAAGTTGTCATAATGGGCGCTGCTGGACGAGATTTCCATAATTTTAATGTTTTTTTTCGGGATAATCCAGAATACAACGTCGTTGCTTTTACTGCAACTCAGATCCCATACATAGAAAACAGACGATACCCGCCAGAGCTTGCTGGAAAACTTTACCCCAATGGCATACCAATTGTCAGCGAAGATGAGTTACCTAAACTAATAAAAACTCATTCTGTAGACTTGGTAGTATTTTCTTATTCGGATGTCTCACACAATTATGTTATGCAAAAGGCTTCTTTGGCCAATGCCTGTGGGGCTTCATTTTGCATTCTTGGCACAAGACAAACAATGCTAAAAGCAAAAAAACCCGTAATTGCTGTATGTGCGGTAAGAACTGGCTGTGGCAAAAGCCAAACAACGAGATACGTGTGCAAGATACTAAAAGAAATGCAAAAAAAAGTGGCAGTGGTTAGACACCCTATGCCTTACGGAGACCTCACAAAACAGATTGTACAAAAGTTCGAGACTTACGATGACTTAAAAAAGCATAATTGTACTATAGAAGAACGTGAAGAGTATGAGCCACACATAGCCAATGGCAATGTTGTATTTGCTGGAATAGATTACGAAAAAATATTAAGAGAGGTAGAAAAAAGTGCAGATGTGATAGTATGGGATGGTGGTAATAATGATTCCAGCTTTTATGAGGCAGATCTTTATATCACTGTTGCTGACCCCCACAGAACAGGACATGAGCTACAATATCATGCTGGAACTACAAATGTAATGTTAGCTGACGTCTTTGTAATAAATAAAGAGGATACCGCAAAGCCTGAGGACATAGTTACACTTTCACGAAATCTTCGTGCTCTGAATCCAAAAGCGAAAATCATTCATGCGGAATCACCAATTTTTGTACAAAATCCAGAGCTTATAAAAAACAAAAAAGTATTGGTAATAGAAGATGGACCAACAACAACACATGGTGAAATGACCTATGGTGCTGGTGTTGTAGCAGCCAAGAAATTTGGTGCAAAGGCACTTGTAGATCCTAGAAAGTACGCAAAAGGAGAAATCAAGAAAACTTTTGATAAGTACCCTAACATAGGAAATATACTACCTGCTGTTGGGTATTCGCAGAAACAGATGGCTGATCTAGAAAAAACCATAAACTCCTGCGATTGCGATTGTGTTATAATTGCAACACCCATCGATCTAAGCAAAGTAATAAAGATAAACAAGCCATATGTGAGGGTAACATATGAGCTAAAGGAAAAATCCAAGCCAGGGTTAAGGGAGCTCATAGCATCAATTTTTGTTCGTGGTGAAAGAAAGTGATATCTGTTGTGGTGCCTACATTAAATGAGGAAAAATTTATAGAGAAAACTTTAAATGCGCTGATGGAC
>JAWANJ010000044.1:0-7470 GCA_038895395.1 Candidatus Iainarchaeum sp. | reverse complement strand
TAAATTTTCTTTTGGAAATGTGGGGAATTTTGGAAATTTAAAGGGTAACAAAAACTTAGGAGTGGTTATGTCATAAACTGACAAAACTCTTTCGTACTATTGATGCAACGGAACAAATATGGAACTGTGCCTAAAAATGCAGCGGATCAGGGGAGATCTGCTGCCTGTTAACTATCAGTATCAGGTATCATCCTGGATATACCGGGTTATTGAGCGGGCAGATGCCGGCCATAGCTATTTTTTACACAATGAAGGTTTCCGGGCTGACGGGCGAAGTTTTAAAATGTTTACGTTCTCTCAACTCGATTTACGGCCATACCGGTTAATCGGTAATTATATCCAATTATTGGGAAATCAGGTTGCCCTTACTTTGCGGTTTCTGGCTGACGATAGCTTGACACATTTTGTGCGCGGCCTCTTTATGCATCAGCAATTTACCCTGATTAGTCCCCGGACAAGCGTTCATTTTGAAGTAGTTTCTGTTGAAACCTTAAAGATGAGTAGCTTCAAAACCGTTATGCAATACAGGTGTTTATCACCCATTTGTATTAGTAAATTAAGAGAGGACGGCACTGCTGAATATTTGCATCCGGAAGACAGGCAATTTGGCACTTTGTTGATAAGTAATCTTTTAAGGAAAGCCAGGGCACTTCAGACCGCATGTATTGAAATCCCTGAGTCTTCTCAGCCACAATTCCGGTTGTTGAATACACCCAGAAAAAAAGGGATCCATATAAAGGAGGGAACAAGTGCACATACACAAATAATTGGTTACTTATTTAATTTCGAACTACTCGCCTCACCCGAATTACATGAAGTGGGTTATTATGCCGGGTTTGGTGAAAAAAATAGTATGGGGTTTGGGTGTGTTTCTTTATTAAGTCTATAAATGAATAGCTGATGTATAAGTGTTTCTTTGAAAGGAAATTAGATTGCATCGCATACGAGTATCAATTAAAAGTTGCAGAAACTTTATTTAAAAAAAATGTACTGCTAATAATCCCTACAGGCGCTGGCAAAACTTGGGCATCAATAATGCCATTTCTTTACGCTAAAGAAACAAAACGATCGGACTTTCCGCAAAAAATGATTTACAGCTTACCCCTGCGAACACTTGCAAACTCTATTTATGAAGATGTGAGTAAGATAGCTGATGCAAACATTCAGACAGGAGAGTATGGTGAGGATAAGTTTTTTGAAAAAGACATTATTTTTTCAACGATAGACCAAACCTTGAGCAATTTTCTTTGCTTCCCTTTGCCTTTATCTCAACGCCAAGCCAATATCAATGCAGGGGCTGTGATTGGCAGCTATTTGGTTTTTGATGAGTTTCACTTGCTTGAGCCATCGCTCTCGATGGGTACAACATTGGGCATGTTACGACTTTTAGGCGATTTGAGCAGATGTTGTATTATGACGGCTACTTTGAGCAGTGATTTTGCCAAAATGCTGAAAGAGAGTTTACCTAATTATGAAGTCATCACGCTTGACGACTTCCTGGAGGACAAACAAAAAATCAAATCACTTCTGCCCAATAAAGACAAAAAGCAGATTAAGGTACTTGACAAAACGATTACGGCTGAAGATGTTATTCAACATCATAAAAATAAATCGATTGTGATATGCAATAGGGTAGAGAATGCTCAACGGTTATACCAAGAACTTACATCAAAAGACCTAACAGGTTTTCAAAACCTGTCAGGTCTGAAAGCGGAAAATATCATTTGTCTGCACTCTCGCTTTTTTGATAGCGACAGAAAAGCCAAAGAAAACCGCTTGAAAGCACTTTTGGGGAAAAATGCCGACCCCAAGGAACACGCCATTCTCATTTCTACCCAAGTGATAGAAGCCGGTATGGATATTTCTTGTTCTGTAATGCACACTGAAATTTCACCCATCAACTCATTTTTACAAAGAGCAGGGCGTTGTGCAAGGTTTGAAAACGAAACAGGTGAAATTTTTATCTATGATATTCTTGAAATCGAAGAACGAGAAAAAATAGCCCTTGAAGTAAGCAATGAGGATGATATAAAAGAAGTAAGGGCAATCAACAATAAGTTTTTGCCTTATCAAAAAGAGGTAGTTGAAAAGTCATTCGAAGAGCTAAAAAAATACACCACCTTAGATGGTGATATACCCAAGCAATTGGTAGAAAATGTATTGACGGATTTTGAAAATCAGAATATCCAAGAGTTGCGGGACAGCAGATTCAACTACACTAAAATTTTGGAGTCTTGGCGAGATTGTCAGAAAAACAACTATCGCAATACCATCAGAGATATTCAGAGCGTAGAGGTGGTTCTCATTAAAGAAAATCAGAAAGAGGAAGTAGCCAAGTTCCCGTATCGTTACCAGTCTGTGGGAATGTATAAATGGAGTTTGGTGAATTGGCTTAATAAAATTGCAAGAGGCGAAGGGGTAAAATTTTATAATGCTGAGGAACATACCTTAGTTTGGCAATTAGTAGAGGATAATATTTTTGACAGCTTTGGAGAAAATGATGAAGATGTAAAATACAAATTAGAGAGGATTACAGACTTTGCTCAACTACCCGCACAAGTGTATGTTAATGCTGACTTTTTCGGTTATCACGAAGGATTGGGCTTTAATTGGCAATTTGAGGAAACCTTTGGAAATATATCGCCCAAAAGAGAATACAAGGACAATAAAGAGGATTATAAACCTTTAACCAAAGATACCTTCTATCAGCACAATATGGGCTTGATACGTTGCTTTGAGCAGGAATTTTTGCCCAAGCTCGATTTTGCTTTTGCACAACTTGCCAAAAAAATAGGAAAACCAGAATGGACAAAAGCAGAATTTGAGCAACTCATCAAACTGATGATTATCCTGCACGACTATGGCAAGCTCAACGAAAAATGGCAAAAGCCTATGCGTTGTTATCAAGCCAAAAAAGAAGGCAAAGACCCAAAAGAGTTCAAGGAAATTTTAGCCCATACCGACTATGACAGAAACAATCCTGATGACTTGGCTTTGGAGCAGGAATGCAAACTCTATGAACGGGGCGGACACGCAGGCGTAGGAGCTTTTGTGGCTTTATCTACTCTGGGAAAAGTTTTTTCAACTGAAAATGACGCAAAGAAAATTTTATCCCCATTAGCAACCGCAATTATGCGACACCACTCACCGTTGAGTTCAACTTTTTCTGATTACAATATTTGTGAAGGAGGATTAGAAGTATTTCAAAAATTATATAAAGAACAAGTTTTAAATTGGGATTACTCTGATAGCAAAAATAGACTTTCAAGTTCTAATAGCTATTCTATTGATAAGTTTTTAGTAAGCCCAGAAAGTGATAGTGTTGCCAATTTGGTGTACTTATTTTTGGTGAGAATATTGAGATTATGTGACCAAAAAGCAACCGAAAACCTATGTAGCTATTTTAACGATTAAAACATTTATGTATATGCTTTCAAATTTTCTAAAAGAAGAGTATTATGTCAGAAAATCATCGGCGTTCTATCAAGATGTCCTTGAGCTATACGGACTTGCAAAACTTATTGATACTATCAAGAATAAAAATAGAAGCGAAAACAAAATCACCCTTACGATAGAGGATTTAGGAACTTACTATTTAATTAAACTTAGTGAGCCAATTCAAGAACAAGAAATCGTATCTTTGGAATTTGATCCGGGATTTAAATTTATTTTTCAAGAAACAAAAGCGGGCACAGGTAAACCCAAAGATTTACCTGATAGTTTGATTTTTGATTTGCAGAAAGAATGGGCTATCGTAAAAGAATATGATAGAAATGATAATTCAGAGAGCCAGAAAAAGCCTGATAGAAACTTTGGAATTTACACCTTGCTCAATCAGTTTGCAGTAGAAGTTTCAGGTTTGAATAATGCCAATACAAAACAAACAGGATCATTTACTAGAACGTATTTACAACTTTATTATAACAAAGAATTTTTTAAGGACTTTGTAGAATCGTTGTTATACCTACATAGCGAGCCTAATGAAAAGAGTGATTATGAAAACATTGCTTTTAGAAAAATAGAAAAGCCCTTTGTTTTAGGAAAGAATCACAAAATAGAAAAAACCACATACAATGCACTTATTCATCCAAATATGTCTAAGGGTATAAATTCAAAAGATTTAAAATTAACTGAAAGTCCTGAAGAACCTGATTTTTTAAGAGAATACCTAAAGATTTTGGGCACATTTGAATGTATGTTTAGCATTGGCGGTTCACAAAAAATGGATGACTACAGAGTGTATGTGTGCAAGCCAAAGAAAATTGATTTTGAACTTCAGCGTAGTGTTATAGAAAAGTTCAGGAGCGTCTTCTACAGTAATAGTACACTTAAAGGAGATATTTACTCTATTCTATTATTTAGTAAAATCCTAATAGAGCATTTAGAACTTAAAAACACTGAAAATAATGATTTGACTTTGTTTGACTTTGATTGGAATCCAAACAATTATATTGAAGGATTTTATGTGTGCCACTTTATGACAACTAAAAAATCTGCACCTAAGAAGCATGCACCAATAAATTTCTCTTTTTTGAGCCTACCAAGTTTTATCAAAATAAAAGACAAGAATGATGCCGACACTTGGAAAAACATTATTGATGAGGTACTAAACATTGTTAGGTCAATAAAAGGAAGTGGGAAAGAAAAAGGCACAAATAGTCTTAAAGATGAAGATGGCAAAACAGTTATTGGCTTGAATCTAATGCGTGATTTCTTGAGCAGCTCGAATATAAGTTCCTTCCTTGACTTTTCTTACTGGTATGCCCTTTATTTAAGTAATGCCTTTGAAAGGAAAAAAAGAGGCGAAAATATGCTGTATATCAAACCCTTCAAAATAGAAACATTAAATCTTTTTTATATGCATATGGACAATGAAACATTACATCTGAGCGAGATAATCGCCAATGAGGGCTTCAAGGCAGTTGCACAAGCCATTCGCAAAAGCACAGTGAGCCTGCAATACACCCCAAAGGATGCACGTAAGTTCGACATCCGCTATGGTTTAGCTCAGGAGCTTCAAAACAAGTCAAAATCAAAATTAGACTTGGCAACTTTCATTGGGGAGTTTATCGCTACGTACAATGCTGAAACCGCCAAAGTAGCTGAAAAGAATAATGGCAAATCTTTCCGTGCAAATGTAAAAGACGAGGAGTTAGCTCAATTTTATTGCCTTTTGGACAAACATCCTTCCCGACTTATCGGGGCTTTACTTGCTTCTTATGGCTTTGCCTTGAAAGCCAAGGATGTAAAAGACGAAGGAACAGAAGACTTCAATGAAGAAACCGAATAATTTGTAAACCTTTAAATCATCAATACAATGGCAGACAATAAAAAAATCATCGCTTCTCTTTCTATCAGTGGAGAGATTACGCTCAACCTGCACTCTTTGAACAACGAAGGTGGCGAAGGAAACCAAATCATCACCCGTCAATTGACCATTATTGATAAAAACGGGGAAGAACATACTGTGAATGGTATCAGTGGCGATATGTTTAAGCATATCCACGTGGGGCATTTAATAAATTTGGCGAAAGAGCAAAACTTGGAATTATGCTCAAACTGCAAGGTATTTAACCCCAACCGTCTTTCAAGTGGGGAAGATTTGGGAAAGCTAAACTTGGGAGATGCTTCTGACAAAGATATTGTCGATGCTATTATCAAACTCTGCGTTGTTGATGATGCTCACGGAGTTTTAGTAACTAAAATTGGTAGTAAGAATAAAAATGTACCCCGCAAATCAGTAGTTGAATTTGGCTGGACGGTTGGTATTCCCCACAAAAACAATACAGAAAGCTATGTGCATACCAAATTAGTTTCTGATGCGGGTGAAAAGAAGACAGACGGAGCCAATGAAGGGCAAAATATCTTTCATCGTCCTGCCAATCACGGGGTCTATGCCTTTGTGTGTAGTATAGATGTGTATAGATTGGGTTTTAACGATATATCCAGAAGCTATCCGGAACCTGATAAGCGTACTAAGAGGTACAAAGCCCTCATACAAAGTTTGTTAAGTTCCTTTGCGAATCCCCGTGGGGCTATGACCAGCACGCAAAAGCCCCATATTACGGACTTTAAAGGTGTTGTAGCTATTTCTAATAAACTCACACCTGCCCCTACCATTAGTGCTTTAAATGAAGGCTATATTGCCGAAATCAAAAAAATAGCTGAAAATATCAATAGAATAGAGCAAGATGCTATTTCATTGCAAGAGTTTAACGGATTAGGGGATTTATCTAAAATTTTGGCAGACTTAATTGAATACGAACCTTATAAGATTAGCTGATTATGGTAAGATTTTCAGTAAAATATTTGCCAACAGCCCTTTTTTCGCTCAAAGACAGCAACGCTACCAACTCGGGGGCAAAATCCTTGTTTTTGCCCTCGCCTTACAGTATAAAAATGGCTTTGCTTAACCAGATTATCACTATTGAAGGAACAGAGCTATTTAACCCGAGAGAAGTGGAAGTAACGAAGGGCAAAAAGAAAAAAGTAGAGCAAAAGGAATCAGAAGTTTTTGAGCTGATTCGCGATGTTAAAATTAGCTATTATTTACCACAAGGGAGTAGATTTTGTGTGAATAATGCCTTTGTAAAAATCTTAAAACCTGCTAGAGAAAATCCGGGATTTGACCGAACAGTTAGTTTCCGTGAGTATCTACATATAACACATCCTTTGGAAATAATTTTTGAAGATTCGGATACTTCACAAGCAGAGTTTCTAAAAAACTATCTGCACAAAATCAACTACTTCGGTAAACGGGGCTGTTTTTTTCAGTTTTTGGAATACAATGATAATCCACCGGAAGCCAATGTTGTACCTTTCGATGCCAAAAAAGGTTTATCAGGCATCTTGCAGAACTTTGATGATTTTGATAAATCAGTAACCTTTGAGATGGTTAACAATTATTCGCAAAAAAGCACAAAAAGAAAGAGTGTTATTTTGGTGCTGCCCCTTGCACTAAAAAAAACATCCAAATCTTACTCGTCTTTTAAAAAAGTTTAGAACAAAAGTTTCTTAACTAATCCTACGAATATTACCGGTACCCATATCGCATATCTTCTTACCTGTCATAGAAAGCTCTGGCTTTTTTGCAATGGTATTCACCTGGAACATACATCCGGTTTAGTGGCAGAAGGCAAACTGATAAATGAAACCACTTACCCTAACCGGGCCGGAAAATATACTGAAATAGAAATTGACGGAGTTAAGATTGATTTTTTCGATGCCCGTAGTAAAGTTGTGCATGAGGTAAAAAAATCAAGCCGGATGGAAAAAGTGCATATCGCGCAGGTAAAATATTATCTGTACAAGCTGGAACAGAAAGGCATTGAAGGCGCAACGGCTGTTATCGAATACCCGAAACTTAAACAACGCGTAAAAGTAGAAGCCCTTACCGATGAGGATAGAACAGCAATACACCAATGGGAAATTGACATAGAGATGATTAAGAGAAAAATGGAATGCCCACCG
>JAWANJ010000043.1:0-7665 GCA_038895395.1 Candidatus Iainarchaeum sp. | reverse complement strand
GGTGAACTTTGTAAAAAGACAAAATGCGAACAAACAAACATCTCTCACCAACTTAAACTCCTTGAAAGGTGCAAAATTGTTTCCTCTAGGAGAGATGGCAAGAAAAGGATTTACTCGTTAAATGATGATATAAGATTATTGATAAAGCAAGCTGATAAATATATCAAAAAGAATTGCACAGAAAATTGCAAATTTAGAAAAAATTAGCCTTAAGCCACAGTGCTAGCTTTCTTGCAGCTTTTGCTCTATGTGAAAATTTATTTTTTTCATTGCGTAACAGCATGCATAAAGGTTTTTTGCTTCCACATGGTATGAATATTCTTTCATATGGCATAACGTTCTTATTTTTACAGTAGACCTTTTGTGAAATTTTGCCACGCAGTTTACCTACAAAAAGTTTCTTTATTTTCCCATCTGTAAAGCAGATCACTGTTTTAAAATAAGCTCTGTCTGATTTTTTTGCTACAATATTTAACAAACCTTCGTAGCCCAACCTTTCAAATACTCTTCTTGCTTTAGAGCCTGGAAAATTGTGAAATCCCTCGAAGAAGACCCCCGTGTCTTCAACAATAAGAGGCTTATTGATGATCTTGTAGGCCTGTTCTGCCTTTTTTTTAGCAATATCTTCTATCTTTGTGCTATCTGGTTCTGAAAGCGAAATATTTTTCCAAGAAAGCTTTATTCCATATTCTGCAAGAACCCTCTTTATTTCCAAAAATTTGTGCTTGTTGGTTGAAACAAAGTAAAGCAAGTGGAGCACCTTTAGATTGCTTTATTTTCAGGGTAGAGGCCAGAAATAAAAAACAAGAATATGCCAAAAAACATTATAAAAAACCCAAGAGCGTAGAAAAATTTAATATAAACCAATAATGAGTTTGCCATATCCCTGGCAAGTTGGTTAACAGAACTGTTATTGATTGCTACAGGCTCCATTACAAAATAAGTAAAAAGCAAAAAAAATATTCCTGCACAAAACAAAAAAAGTGCATTTGTTTTTGTAATAAATGACATATCCAAGTTGAATTACAAAAATGTTTTAAAAACAATAAGCTCTTCAAAAAAGAGTCTTTCCCTTGCAAGCATCTCAAATTTCAAATTAAGCTCTTTTAGCTTTTTCTTTGTGTTTTTCTCACCAGTTAAACTGCTTTGAACAAAATAGCAGCAACCTCCTTTGTTTAGATGTTTTGGCAAATTATCCAAGAATCGATGAAGAATTTCGCAACCTTTTTTGCCACCGTCAAGTGCGATGTCCTTTTTTCCTTGTGTTGGAAGATAGGGTGGATTAAAAACAATAACATCAAATTTTCTTCGTTTCACAGGTTCGAAGAGATCACCATAAAGAACCTTGATTTTTTTAGAAAAGCCAAATATTTTTGCATTTTTTAAAGTATTTTTTAACGCATGTTTGTTTATATCCGTAGCTGTAACAAAAGCACCTTGTGAAAGTAGATTTATCGACTGAATACCACAACCACAGCCCACATCAAGCGCTTTTATGCCTGGCAACACCTTAACATTCTCTGCCAAAAGAAAAGAGTCTTCAGCTGGCTCATAGACATGATCATAAACAACAAGTTCAAAATCCTTAAAAAATACCTTTTTCATACAAGCACATCCAATTAAACCAAATAAATTTAAATATTGTTATTATTAATTTGATAGCGGGTTGGCAGACCTGGTTTGATTGGTTTGAAAAAACCAGCAAAACCAACTCTCTTAGCAGCATACTGCCAATCCGCACTTGCAATCAAATTTTATCGTTAATTTTTACCTCAATGCTCATGCGTTATTATTTTATATTACTTTTGTTATCATATCCTTAATCTTGAAAAAGAAGGTGTTGCTATGTTTAGGTTTGGAAAAGGGAAAATAGATCTGCAACTTGAAAAGTTTAACTACCGTCCAGGAGAAGCAATCAGGGGAAAGGTAATCCTTGCCTTAAATAAGCCAATAAAAGCAAGGCGTTTGAAGGTACGTTTCTTTGGAGAAAGAAGAAGCACAACAACAGTTACGTTTGGGTCTAACAGACCAACTCGGAGCAGTTATCCTGAAATTGTTTATTCCTTTGAAATGAACCTTGATGGAGAAAAAGAATACCTCAGCGGCGAATACAATTTTGAGATCACAATTCCACAAGACCTAATGGCAAAGGTTGATTTGAGCAGTGCTGGCGCTTTAGGTGCTGTTATGCAATTTGCAATGTCGCTAGTACCCAAGCCAAAATGGTTTGTAGAAGCAGCATTGGACGTGCCGATGGGTTTTGACGTAGCAAAAAAGGTACAAATAAACATCGGCTAAAAAAAATTAAAGCCATTTTTTGCCCACGTACAGAAGCTACAATCTTCTGCTGGCCTTGGTGGTTCTTTAAGCTTAAGCACAGCAATCGCCTCATCAAGATTTATAGCTCCACGCTCTGGATTTCACAAGCCCCTTTACTTCTTTTGGATAGTAGAATAGCAGATGGCCAAAATCTTCTGTTATGTAGCCATTTTTTATCAACAAAAGATTATAAATGTCAAGCTGAAGCTCATAGAATGATACGCTGTCATCTTTTGTGCAAAATCCCCTGTTTTGAAATATGCCTATATTGCAGACCTTTTCATACATTTCCCATTCCCGAAGCTTTTCCTTATCACTAAAAAGCTTGCAACCACTGCAAAGAGGATTGTTCTTGATTTTACATTCCAAAAAAAGTGTTAGCGTTGTTGGAGATAACTTATAATCCATAACTTTTTAGTATTACAATCTGCATAAAAACCTTTTATTTTACCTTGATTTTATGCTTGCAGATATTCATTGTCACCTTGACGAGTTTGAGTCTGCCAAATTAGACCAAGAGCTAAAAAAAGCCTTTGAAGAAGGTATTTCATTAGTAGTGACAAATTCAGTAAATCCAAAAAGTATGCAAAAAAATTTGGCTATATCTGAAAAATACCCTTTTGTGAGATGTGCTTTAGGCATACATCCAAACGAGATAACTGTTGAAAACTTTTCTTTGTTGTTGAAAAGCACATCTTTTATTGAAAAAAATATTTCGAATGATTGCTGTGTTGCCATAGGTGAAACAGGTCTTGATTATATGTTTGCTGATCCCAATCAGAAAGAACTTCAATTAAGATTATTTGAAAAACACATAGAGTTATCAAAGCGATTTAAAAAACCGATAATTGTACATTCAAGAGGCGCAAGAAAAGAGTGCATTGAAACTCTCGCAAAAAACGAAGCTGAAAAGGTAGTTCTTCATTGGTTTATCTCTGATGAAAAACTTTTAGAAAAGGCAATTTCCTTGGGGTACTTTGTGAGCATTGGGCCAAGCATTTTATTTCAAGAACATGTGATTAATTTTGCAAAAAAAATTCCTTTGGAAAACGTTTTGTTTGAAACTGACGCACCTGTGACATACAATGGTCAAGCAGCAGTGCCATGTTGGGTAAAAAAAGTTGCAGAAAAATTTTGTGAATTAAAAGACATCAGTTTTAATGATATGGAAAACATTGCGGCTTTAAATCTAAAAACACTTTTTGATAAATAGTTAGTTTAAATTATAGTAAAAAGATTTATTTATTAAATGGGTATTTATTAAAGAGTTTTTTAATATGAACACTGTATTGCGCTGTGCTTGTAAAGCCTAAATATGGTTTTATCTATGGATTGGCATGCTTTAGATTTTAAAGAAGTCTTGGACAAATTGAACAGCAACTCTCAGGGACTAAGTGAGACTGAAGCTAAAAGAAGACTTGAACTGTATGGTAAAAACACGATTGAGGCTGAAAGAAAGATAAACCCTTTAAAAATCTTCTTGAAGCAGTTTACAGATTATTTAATCATAATTCTCATTTTGGCTGCCCTTATTTCCTTTTTTATGAGTATGTTGCCTGGAGGTGAAGGCCACGAAATTGATGCCTTGCTTATTTTGATTATACTTGTAGTAAATGCTTTCATTGGTTTTTTCCAAGAATATAAAGCTGAAAAAAGCATCCTAGCACTTAAGAAGCTTGCTGCACCAACTGCCGTTGTTTTGCGTGATGGTATTGAAAAAGTCATACCTGCAGAACTTGTTGTTCCTGGTGACATAATTATAGTAGAAGCGGGTTCAAAGGTACCAGCAGATGCACGTATCATAGAACAATCAAATCTTGAAGTTGACGAATCAATGCTCACTGGAGAAAGTTTGCCTGTGACAAAAACTGATCAGAAAATTCGAAAGGATGCAACTCTTGCAGACAGAGCAAACATGCTTTACATGAACACATTTGTCACCAAAGGAAGGGCAAAGGCTGTTGTAGTTGCTACTGGCCAAAATACTGAAATAGGACGCATAGCAAAAATGCTCTCAGAAGTCCAAGAAAGACCTACACCATTCCAAATCGAGATCGATCGCCTTGGCAAGTCTATCGGCATTGGGGTTTTAGCAATTGTTGCAATAGTTGCAATTTTGCAGGTTGCAATAATCAATGACACACTTATGGAAATATTCCTTAGATCTGTTTCATTGGCTGTTGCTGCGGTACCTGAGGGGCTACCAGTTGTAGTAAGTGTTGTTCTAACGCTTGGGGTTAGAAAAATGGCCAAAAAAAATGCACTTGCAAGAAAACTACCTGTAGCAGAAAGTCTCGGTTCTGTAAATGTTATATGTACTGACAAGACAGGTACTCTAACAGAAAACATGATGACCGTGAGAAAAATATATTTCAATGGTTACACATATGAGGTAACTGGCACAGGATATGACACAAAAGGGGATTTTTGCAAAGATGGACATTCTGTTAAATCTACAGAAATTTATCCAATACTTGAGTGTGGAGTACTATGCAATGACGCAACAATGAATTATATAAATGGAAAACCAAGTTACTTTGGTGATCCAACAGAAATAGCTCTTCTAGTTTCTGCAGTTAAGGCAGGTATTGAACCAAACTTGGAGAGAAAAAATAAACCAAGAATTTATGAGATTCCATTTACCAGCGATAGAAAATTAATGAGTGTAGTATGTGATGTTTCTGGAAAGCTGGTGGTTTATTCTAAAGGTGCGCCAGAATTTTTGCTAGAGAAATGCAGTTATGTACTTATCGAAGGAAAGAAATTGAAGCTTACCAAAGAACTAAAAGAAAAAATACTTGCTGAAAACAATGCAATGGCAAAAAAGGCACTTAGGGTTCTAGCGTTTGCTACAAAAGAAATAGAAACCGAGCCTACAAAAATCGATGAAAAAGAAATTGAAAAAGATCTTTTGTTTTTGGGGCTTCAGGGAATGCTTGATCCTCCACGGGCTGGAGTAAAAAAGGCGTTAGAGGATTGTAGATACGCTGGCATAAAGGTAATCATGGTCACTGGAGACAACCTTGAAACAGCCAAGGCTATCGGCTCAGAATTGGGGTTTTCCACAGAAAATGCCATTAGCAGCAATGACCTCGATGGGATAACTGATCAAGAACTTATTGAAAGGATAGATTCTATTGAAATATTTGCTAGAGTATCACCGACTCAAAAGGTAAGAATAATAGATGCATTGCACGCAAAAAAATATGTTGTTGCCATGACTGGCGATGGAGCCAATGATGCCTTAGCTCTAAAAAAAGCAGATGTTGGCATTGCAATGGGAATACGCGGAACTGACATTGCCAAAGAAGTTAGTGATTTAGTACTTTTAGATGATAACTTTGTGACCATAAAGGATGCTGTTGAAGAAGGTCGAGCGATATTTGATAACATAAAGAAGTTTGTAAACTATATGCTTTCTGCAAATTTGGGCGAAGTCTTAATTGTTTTAATATTTACCCTTACTCAGATATTTTTTAACTTTAGTGAAGGCGTAGCTATACTGACAGCTGCACAGTTACTTTGGATCAACATGTTGACTGACAGCATGCCAGCCATAGCATTAGGTGTGGATCCCGCAGCAGAAGATGTTATGAAAAGAAAGCCCAGGAAGAAGGGTGAAGGTATAATCACCAAAAGATTTATTTTTTCAATATTTTCAATAGGTCTGATAATGGCTTTTGTTGTTATGGGTGTATTTTTGTACACTATATTTAGCATAGATGATAATACAAAAGATCGATTCCTTATAGCGCAAACCACTGCCTTTACATGTATAGTTGTCTTTGAGCTTGTACGTACCAATGCTGTAAGAGCAAGTTACAAGGTTAAAATTTTTAGCAACAAGTGGCTTTGGATGTCATTGTCTTTAGCGTTGCTGTTACAGATTCTTGTTTTATACACACCATTAAGCTTGATTTTTAAAGTAGTTCCTTTGTCACTTGCCGAATGGTCAACAATATTGATTGCTACTATTGTTTTTACTCTGTTGATGTTCATAATGGTCCAAATAGAAAAAGCTTTTTTTGGTGATAAATGATGGAGTTCTTTGAGGTTGTAGACAAAAGATTTTCAGCCAGAAGTTATTTGAGCAAAAATGTGGATGAAAAACTTTTGGAAAAAATATTGAAAACTCTTAGCAAGGCTCCAAGTGCGGGAAACCTAAAGGCTTATAGGGTTTATGTTATAAAAGATCAGGAAACAAAAGATAAACTTACCGAAGCTGCTTTTTTTCAACAATTTATTTCAGAAGCACCATTAGTGTTAGTCTTTTGTGCTCTGCCAAAAATAAGCAGTAAACGTTACGGTAAAAGAGGTGCTGAACTTTATTGTATACAAGATGCAACAATTGCTGCTAGCTATGCACAGCTTGCAGCTACCGCACTTGGACTGGCTACTTGTTGGGTTGGAGCATTTGATGATGATCGCGTCAAAAAAATATTAAATCTTCAAGAAGAAATTCCAATAGCTATAATGCCTCTGGGCTATACAAATGAGAAAAAGATAAAATAAAAAAATTAATTTGAAATAGGGTGGTGGGAGTTAAACAGTTACTTCTTTTTTGCTTTTTTTTTCTTTGCCATCAACTCACCCCCTATAAAAAACATTCCTAGCATAACGTAATAATAAAATGTAAAACTAGTATTTAATAGTTTTGGTAACAGCTTATGTGGTGATAAAAAATTTTGTTATGATAAAATATTCATATGTATTTTAAGTCATTCTGCTCTTAAAGCATCAACTGGATCAAAGTTGCTGGCTTTCCATGCTGGATACAAACCAGAAACCAAGCCAACTGTAATCGAAAAAATAAAAGATTCAACAATCAGTTCTGGCGAAATATGCAATGTTGTGGTGATCTGATGCTGTAGCACATATGATAGAAAAAAACCTAAACAAATTCCCGCGATTCCTCCAATTAGGCCAACCAAAGTTGATTCGTAAAGCACCATTTTTAGAATGTTGCCTTTAGTCCAACCACAAGCTTTCAAAACACCTATTTCTTTATAACGTTCCATAACACTCATAAGCATTGTGTTTAATATGCCAACAGCGGCAACAAGTATTGCAATTGAAGCCACGGCCATCACAAGAAGGCGGACACTTCCCAAAACATCTGAAAGCGATTCAGCAAACTGGCTAGAATTTATCACCCTGTACTTATCGCCAAGTTTAAATTTTATTGTTTTGGCAATTTTATCAATCATTTCTGGGTTTTCAAGCTCTACGCTGATTTGTGAGACCTTGTCTTTTGGAAATCCAATAAGATCACGAAGATCGTCAATATCCATAAGCACCCCATAATTGAAAATCTTGGAGCCTGTACGATAAATTCCAACAACCACG
>JAWANJ010000042.1:0-7711 GCA_038895395.1 Candidatus Iainarchaeum sp. | reverse complement strand
TTTCAGCGTGGAAATAGCTAACCCCATTAAAATCTCTGGAGCTCATGTTAGCGTCTAAAACGTAGAGATTGAATGAAGGCCCTGCAAATGCTGTTGCAATACAATATTCTGTTGAGTAGCCCGAATAGTTTCCAGCTAGATCATAAGCCAAAATCGTATAACAATACTTTCTCCTTGGAAGAGCAAAATGGTCGTAATGAGTTTCTGTAGAATATAAATCTCTACTGAACACTCTGCTTTCTTTTCCAAACTCCCTTACTGTAATAACATATTTTTCTATTCCAGATGCATCTATAGAAGCCGACCAAGAAACTTTGACTATATTTCCATCAAATGTAGCAACAACATTTGACGGAATACTTGGTGCTTTTGTATCTAGTATTATAGAGTCACTAGCAATCGCTTCACCTTCAGAATCTCTAACTTTAACATATACTGTTTTAATTCCATCTTCCAAACTACAACCATATGATGTACCTATTAAAAAAGTAGATTCTTTAGAGTATCTTTCCCAATCAGTCCAATTTTCAGAGTTGCATGAAAAGCACATTTCATCTGCGTCAGCTACTATAGAAACACTTAAAATACGACTGTTCGTGTAGTTTTTACCATTATTTATGGAGACTGAAGTGATGCTTGCAGTCTTAACAATATGAATGTATAAAAATAAACAAAAAACAGTGAGGAAAATTTTTTTGGCCTCAAGCATATTAATCTAATAATAATTTTTTTCTCTTTAAATTATTATTTATTATTAAGCAAGCAAAGTTAAGCAAAGATCGCGTTGACAAGTACAACCAGCGTAAATTAATGTTTCAGAATCCTTTTATATTTTTAATATAGCTCAGGAAGTTAACAGGCAGAGGTAGTATCACTTACAATTTCACACTCTAGTGGTATTATCCTGATCTTCGAAACAGTTTTTTCTGGGTTCGCATAGATATGCGCGGTACCTCTTGACCCAACATCAATATAAAGATTGCTATTTATATTAGAATCTGAGCTTTCATCAGAGTATATTGCTATAACTTTAAAACCATTCAAGTCAACTGAGCCACTATTTTCAATTACTACAGAAACAAGTTCGCTACCTCCTTTATCATATGCACACGAAATTATAGTCACACCTGCGTGGCTACAATTTATCCTTTTTCTACCCAGCTCTTCGCTTTTAATTATACTCTCCCCAACAAAGCTGTGTAACCAGCTAAAATACATTACAGCTATTACAACACTAATTAGAACAAGCATAACGGTTGTTATTATCGGACTTATGCCTTTTTGCATAATTACCCTTATAAAGAATTAAATAAATTAAAAAAATAAAAGGCCTAATAAAGGCCTGTGTGTATAAGCTTAAATTTTCTTTTAACCTGTTGTACAGTCTCTTTCAGCTCTAACTTTTGGGTATTCCTTAGATATCGCCCTTACTCTTACAGTTGTGTTAGTACATATGGCACTGTCGCTCTTGGTTTCGCCTGGAGCCAACTTACCTAAAGAAACATTTTTATCATCGGTTGCTACAGTGTTGCCTGTAGAGTCAAAGCAATAAATGGTAAAGTTATTTAAGTCGCTTTTTCCAGTGTTTTCAAAAATAATTGTGACATTGGTGTCATTTCTTGTGCAGCTTTTAATCAAGAAACTTCCACCAACACCTTTGAGCTCTTCTTCAGTCTTTGCTACTTGTTCACCAGTCATGCTGGTTAGAAAAGTTGCGACTACCATTGTAATCGCTACAGCAACCAATACCAAAAGAACTGTTGCTATAACAGGACTTATACCTCTGTTGTTCATCTAATCACCTCGTTTAATCCACAACTTAATTACTTTTAAAATAAGATGTATTTGTAATATATAAACTTTTCTATTATGTTTATCTGCTTTGTACATTTCATAGAATTAGAAAAATTAATCTTTAACCTTCAATGAGTTTTGCTTGTACTGTTCCATGCTGACCTGGCCTGTTTGTGACCACTGCTTTTATTGTTTTACCTTCATGTTCACACTCAATTACTGCCCCTTTGGTGATTATGTTTTGCCTAACATATTGTCTGTCAGCTTCATTCTTCAACACTTGCTTTATTTCAGCCACAAAGCTTTTGCCTCCGCTTGATATAACTGCTTTTCTGGCCTTCTGCAGCTTAACCTTTATGGTACAACCTCTGCCTTTTGTCTTTTTTCTTTGATCCTTTTCAGAGACCTTTGTTAGGGTTGGCGGATTTCCTTTCCAAGCTAGCTTTTTATCGCATCTTTCAATGCTGTGTCTCAAGCCACCAGTGATCTTTCTTCTTGATTTTAACATATACTCTGCCAAGCCAATCACCTAAAAGCCATTAAAACTTTTTTATGTGACTATTGTATATGGACATAATTAATATGGGCAAAACAAAATACTATCTTTTTATTGCAAAATGTTCTTACGATTTAAATAGTTTGATGCCAAAAATTAATAAATGTTTGTATTCTGCCCTTTTTTTTGCATTAGTGCCTCTTAACACAGTGATCAGCAAACGCCAAATACTTAGCGCTGCTGAAAAAGCCCTTAGATCTTACAGATCAAAAAGCAGAAGAGCAAGAGAGTTAAGCAAAGAATTCTTGGTTTATTTATATGCAACACCTAACATAAAAGAGGCACTAAATATTACAAGATATAAAAGCAAATTTTATGTAATTATAATTCTGTGCGAGAATTACAAAAGACTGCATAATTGCTTAAAAAAGCAAGGCATTGTGCTTTACAAAATAGAATTTAAACCAAAGCTAAAAGAACTGCTAACCATCTATAAAGAACCAGCTAAACTTTTGCAAGGCAAAAAAACAATAAGAGCATTAGAACTTGCAACAATTGAAAGACAAACGTTGCTCCTTGCAGGATTGATCTAAACAAAAGCCTTTTTTAATTTTTGCCAATACAATGTTGGTTGAGTGGTGATTTTGTGGAGTTCCCTAAAAAGATTAGCAGGTTCTGTAAAAAATGCAAAAAACACACAGAACATAGCGTAAAAGAGTACAAAGGTGGACGTGCTAGGACGCTTTCCGAAGGCACCAGAAAACACGAAATGAATACCGCGGGTTATGGTGGTAAATACAAAGCCTTGGCTCATAAGAAAAAACTCAACAAAAAGCCAACCTTTGTGGCTGTTTGTAGTGTCTGTGGAAAAAAGCAAGTTTTTAGCTTAGGCAAAAGAATGAAAAAACCGCAGTTAGTTTGATTGCTATCTGCTAAAAGTTTAAAATTGCTTTAAAGAAATTATATTTGTTATGGTTTCCAAGGAAGCGGTTCTTCTGATTTTAAAACAAAATCAAGGAATACGCTACACTGACGTACTTTCAAATATCCTTGGCGATTATTCAAGCACAAACTCCGCAAGGGCCGCTTTAAGTAGAACCATAAGATATTTAAGCGCCTTGGGGCTTATAAAAAAGAAAGGAGACGCTCTTTTTATAACAAACAAAGGAGTGCTATTTCTCTACAGTCGAATGAAAAGCAAGCTTATAATTAAGTTGAATAAAAGTGTAAAGGACAAAGACGCTGCTGAAACAGTAAAGCAACTTTCTGTGTTCATAGAACGAAGCAAAGTAGAAAGAGAACTTCTAGATATTGCAAAGAAAAATGTTGGGTTTTACCTGTGTGACATTGAAGCTATCGAAGCAAGTGTTGAAAGACAAGCCAAACAACTTTTTTACTTGAGCAGTGTCCTAAAAAAACAAATAGAGGCACTAAAAGAGATGGATTTTCCAAATAGAAGGATTTTTAGCAAAGAATTGCTTTCGGCTGTTTTTAGAAAAATATTAGCAAGTAGTGAAAAAGGCGAACTAATGGTTACTGCACAGAAGGGGGTTTTAGAAAAAATTGCGGAGAATTTGCAACTACAAGTTAGTGCAAAGACCTTAGCCGTGCCTTATGAGAAAGCACAAAATCTCATAGATTTTCTGGCTGCAAAACCAGTAAGAGCAAAGATCGCTTTCCAAGGTTTTCTTATAACGCTTGGTGAAAACATTGAGGTTGTTGCACCAGCAAAAAAATTGGAAAGCATTTGATCTTGCGATGCGGCTGCCGGGATTTGAACCCGGGCTAAGAGCTTGGAAGGCTCTTGTGCTGCCACTACACCACAGCCGCTTAATTATATTTAGCATCTAAAATCTCTATTATTTTTTTCGCTTTTTTTGAACCTATGTTTTTTATGTTTTCAAGCTCCTCCTTCTTAGCGCAAAAAACCGCCCTTACAGAACCAAACTTTTTAAGTAGCTCCTTTGCTGTTTTTGGACCAACCAATGGCAAAGATTCCACTATAAATTGCTGGTATTCAGAAAGGGTTAATTTCCTTTTCTTATTTAAGGCGATGCTTTTTTCTTTAGGTGTCTGAAGTCTCTTTGCAATTATGTATAAGATTTCAGCAGTTTGTGTCTCACTTTCAGAAAAAAGGACTGTTACTCCAAAATCAATATTTGCTGAAATTATTGCGCCTAAGATTGCCCTTTGATTTATATTCCTAGTTGAGAACAACTCTTTTAAGCTGCCCTCAATTATCAATATTGGTTTTTCGTATGAGACCATGTTCCTAAGCTGGTCAAATAGGCGCCCATCGACAATGCTATTAAGAAAGTCTGAAGCACTCTTTCTTTCAACAACTACTTTGTCTGAAATAAGGTAGTCACCAACCTCTAACCTCAAGTTTCTAATTTCAGTACCAAGTGCTTTCAACACAGAGATCACATTACAGCCAAGTTCACGATCATCTACAAAAATTATCGGTTTTTCACACTTCAAATATTTTACAAGAGTGTCTTGTTTTTCACCCATTTTCTTCACCTTGAGAAAAATATTGCGTTATCTTGCTTTGTCTCTCAAGCCCACCTGCTTTTATAGACCTAAGCTGTTCAATCATTTTCCTTTCTTTTCTTCTAGCGTTCCAATGTGCTGACTCATCCTTCGTTTTTCTTGTTATAAGCACAACAACCCTGCCACTTCTCAACCGTGCGGTCCTGCCTCTGCGTTGAATCTGCCTTATTTCACTTGGTACTGGTTCAAAAAACACCACAAGGTCACAAGACGGTATATTGAGGCCTTCTTCTGCCACGCTAGTTGCAACAAGCACATTTAGCTTGCCAGACTCAAAATCTTCAATCACCTGTGCTTGCTCTTTTTGGCTCATTCCCGAGTAAGATCTTTTTGCTTGACCTATGAATTCTTTAGCATGCACACCATTTAACTCATTTAAGGCCTTTGTCAGATCACTTACAGAGTCTCTGTAATGATTAAAGACAATTATCCTACTTTCTGGGTTCTTTGTAAGCTGCTCAGAAACTACTTCAAATAATTTTAAAAGTTTTGGATGCTGGGCTTTGCTTTCGCAAAGCTCTTTAGTAAGTTCAACTGCCTTCTTGATCTTGGCATCGTTGAACATCATAGCGGTGGCTCTTCCCACATTTTTCTTTGCATAAAGTCTCTTAAAATAGTTGAACAAGGCACTAGCTCCCTGAGTTTCTATAAGAAGCAGGGCATGGTTGACCTTTATAATTGCAGCAATCTTTGATGCAATGCTATATAAAGCAGGTTTTTCCTTGCCATGTTTTGCTATTTGCAGGCTTACTTTTCTTTGGACCTCCAGAAGCTTAGCTCTGTTGAAGAAATCGTTTTTATGCATGTTTAATCCTGCTTTTAGCAAGGTTTCACCGGTTTCTTTTATGTAGCTTTTTAAAAGCATCTGTATCTCAGCAAATTTATCAGGTAACGAAACTCTAACCCATTCAATTTTAAGCTCTGGAATGTATGGTTTTACATCAGCATCGCTTTCAGTAACTATCTCTATGTTTTTTATATTAAGATTGCTGCAAACCTCAACAATGTGCTCTTTTTCATGTCCTGGTGATGCTGTAAGCGCGAGCACTTTTCCATGAGGAACTTTCAAATAACTCTTGCCTATGAAAACATACGAATAATTGCCAACAGCTCTGTGAGCTTCATCAAAGATGCAAAGGCCAAATTTCTCTAAATTGATTGTGCCTTTCTTGATATCATTTTCTATGCACTGCGGTGTTGCACATACTATGCTTGCGTTTTCATAAGCTAATTGGCGTTTCCTTGAAGGTGTTGTGCCAGTTATTAGTACAATCTTTTCTTCAGGTATTTTTAGCAGAGACCTCATTGTTTTACTGTGTTGTAAAGCCAGTGGTTTTGTTGGCGCTAGCATCAAAACTCCTTTGTTTTTTTCAAGAAAATGTGTGGCAACAAGCACAGCTATTATTGTTTTTCCAATTGCTGTTGGAGCAACAATAAGCGTATTGCCTTTTTCTAATACGCTTTTTACAAGTCTCTCTTGATAAGCACGTTTTTCTATGGCCTGCTCTTTTAACAACGGATGTTCAAAATATTGCATAATATGTGATTACCCTAATAGAGTTTAAAATGTTGATTAAAAACGATTTTTGTAAACGTATACCCAAACATAAACAGTGCCTTTAATTAACTTTTTTAATCAAATAAAATTTATAAAATTGTAAAAACAAAGATTTAAATAAAAAAACGGTTCTATATACTAATAAAAACAATAAAAACAAACAAAAAAAGATTTCTATGCACAGGGTTTCGTTTTTCATATCAGGATCTGTAAAATCAAAAATTAATTTACTAATTACTACTCTGTGCTTTTTTTTTACATGCTCTGCTGTTTTCGCTACGAGCTGGGATATCACCAAATACAAATATCAAACTAGTTTTAGCATTGTTGGAAATTTTAACGAAGTTGATATACCCGAATACCTCTTACAAAGTGTCTTCTTCTCTTCAGATGGAACCAAAATGTACATTCTAGGAGATTCTAGCGATCGTGTTTACCAATATTCCCTTTCCACAGCCTGGGACATTTCTACTGCATCATACGATAAAAACTTCTACGTAGGTTCCCGAGATACATCTCCTCGTGGCCTCTTCTTCTCCCCTGACGGAACCAAAATGTACATTCTAGGAGATTATAGAGATCGTGTTTACCAATACTCCCTTTCCACAGCCTGGGACATTTCTACTGCATCATACGATAAAAACTTCTACGTAGGTTCCCAAGATACATCTCCTCGTGGCCTCTTCTTCTCCCCTGACGGAACCAAAATGTACATTCTAGGAGATTCTAGCGATCGTGTTTACCAATATTCCCTTTCCACAGCCTGGGACATTTCTACTGCATCATACGATAAAAACTTCTACGTAGGTTCCCAAGATACATATCCTCGTGGCCTCTTCTTCTCCCCTGACGGAACCAAAATGTACATTCTAGGAGATTATAGCGATCGTGTTTACCAATACTCCCTTTCCACAGCCTGGGACATTTCTACTGCATCATACGATAAAAACTTCTACGTAGGTTCCCAAGATACATCTCCTAGTGGCCTCTTCTTCTCTTCAGATGGAAACAAGATGTATATTTCTGGAGCTTACGGCGGTTTTTACCAGTATGTTCTGTCTACAGAATGGAACATATCTACAGCAGTCTATCAAACATTATTTTCTCCTAGTTTTCCTAAGTATGGAGATTCAAACAAGACAGGACTCTTCTTCTCCCCTGATGGAACTAAAATGTATGTTTTGGGAAACGTAAGATATGCTGTTTACCAATATTTCCTCTACGTAGCTTGGGAGATTACCACGGCCTATTTTGGAGTTCACTTTCCAGCAATCATCGATAATTATTTATATGATATTTATTTCAATCAG
>JAWANJ010000041.1:0-7861 GCA_038895395.1 Candidatus Iainarchaeum sp. | reverse complement strand
CACAACATAAGAACGATTGAATTTATGCCAAAATCAAAGAAAAGGAAGATTTGCACGCAAGCTTTACAATTCTATGCACCAATTGCTGAAATGATAGGCATGGTGAAAGCTGCTCAAGAAATGCGTGACACTTGTCTTGAAGTCTTGTGGCCAAAACAAAGCAAGGAACACAAAGAAAAACTTTCAGTTCTTTATATGAGCAAAGAAGCTGAAATTGATGAAGCAATCAAAATACTCAATAGGAAACTTATAAGAAAACCTTTTCAAACAATTTCGATAAAAAAAGAGGGAAAAAGCCTGTACCATTATTTTAGAAAGATCAATGAAGGCAAAGCACTCGAAGATCTATATGACTTTTTTTATGTTGTGATAATTGCTGACTCAAAAGATGCATGTTACCTTGCATTAAAGACAGTACATGAGAACTTCTTCCCAATCCCAAGAAAATTTAAGGACTTTATATCACTTCCAATCGGAAACTATAAAGCGCTACATACCACAGTAATAGGGCCTCATGGAAAACCCATAAAAATATATATAAGAACCAAAGAAACACAAGAGTTCTTAGAAAATGGGCTTAAAAGATTAATGCGCAACAAAAATACAATATTATCCACGCGCTTGGTTTGGCTTGCAAATTTGCCAAAAAAAGAATTTGAAGAAGCACTTGGCTCTGAGATCATATGGCAAGAAATAAAAGTATTTGATGAAAATGGACGATCACAAGATATGCCAAAAGGTTCTACTGTATTAGACTTTGCGTTTAAAACCAATCCTGAAATGGCAGATAAATTGATAGCAGCCAAAATCCATGGGAAATATGTTCCACTCTCTACAGAACTTAATCATGCAGACAGAGTTGTGCTTTTCTTTGCTGAGGATAAGCAGATTGATGCAACCTGGGTAAATTTTGCAAAACTGTATGAAACAAAAAAGCAGATTATAAAAGCACTAGGTGATAAGACAAAATAGATTTTTATAAAATCTATTCCATGTATATTGCGGGCTTGAAGGGCATTGCATCCTTTGCTTTATTCTTTGGATCATAAGTTGCTTTTTCTTCTTCCAATATTATTACCTCGCAACCGAGCTGACTTAAGAAAAATTGCTTAGATTCTCTTAGAACCTTAAATTCGTCTATTGGTTTAAACTCCCTAATTTCAGACCATTTTGCTGCAATTTTTCTTGCAATATTGACAGCTTCAACACCTTTTTTCTTGAAAAAATCGTCAGCCATTACTATCCTTACAGCTTCATTTGAATCCTGCGAAGACATTTTTTTTCTTAGAATCTCGAACATTTTTTTCTTCCAATCAGCACAGACATATATATATACCTTTTTTGGTTTTTCAATCTTTGCAAGTCTTTTTATTTCATTAATGTCATTTAAAACATTTGAAATAAGACTTTCAGTTGTGTTTAATTCTGGGTTGGTGCGCAATTTTGTTGGTATTTGTGCTCTAAAAACTGAATCCTTAAAACCCAAGCGGTGCCAGAGCTCTTCACCTAAATGTGGCATAAATGGGGATATACACAAGGCCCAATTTTTCAAGAAGTAATACATAAGAGCCTTGTTTTCACGACTTTTTCTCCTTTCATACCAGGAGAAATCCTTCATTATATGGAAAGAAACACTTTGAAGTGCTCTTCTAAATTCCATTTTTTCCATGGCTTCGTTATATTCATTTATACGTTCGTTTATTCTATTATAAAACCACTTTTCAGCCAAGTCCATTTTAGTAAGTCTTCCTTTTTTTGTTGAACCTGCAAGATTCAAGACAGTATCTACAAATGAGCTAAGCCTTGCGATGCTTTTTTCAATTTCTCTTTGCTGCCAGTTTAATTCTTCCCAAGGTTCAACTATGTTCATAAGGAAAAACCTAACAAAGTCTGCACCTATGGACTCGCACATATCGTTTATCAGTATGACATTTCCTTTTGATGAGGACATCTTTCTTCCTTCAAGTACAACCATGCCCAAGTTCAGTGTACCTTTTTGTCTCTTTGTTGGTGGGAAAATAGCTGTGTGTTGGAATATTGAAAAAGACATGTGATTCGGAATGAGTTCTATTGCACTCACGTTATACGCCAAAGGATACCAATAATCGAAAGAGTTTCGCATTTCTTTTAGCAATTTTTTATCTATGCCATATTTCTTTGCAAGCTTAGATGGATCACCTTTGCCTAAGAAAATGTAATCAAATACTTCTGGTTCAAGCTTATCTGCTGGAACTTTCTTTATAAGGTGAGCTATTGTGAAATAGGCCATGTAGATTGTAGAGTCAGCCAAAGGTTCAAGTACAAGGTCTTTTTGGAATGGAAACGGTGTTCCCAAACCTTTAGATCTAGTACAAGGCTTGTCATCCAGCCAATCAAATACTTTTTCATAATTTATCCTAAAAAGCTCTGGAACAATCTTCATTTTTGATAGTGTTTTCTTGGAATCACTTTTCCATTTTTTGTCAGAGTATTTTACAAACCATTGATCTTCAAGCACACGAACAACACATGCTGTGCCACATCTGCAGACAACCCTGCCCTCTAGCTCATAGAAAATTTCAGCTTGACCTTTTTCCATAAGTTCTTTCTTTACAAGTTCTTTGGCTTGACTCACTGGCATTTCAGCATATTGGCCACAATTTTCATTCATTATGCCTTTGTGAAAGCCCAGTTTATAAACGATTTTTTTAGCTTCTTCTAGCTTCTCTTCATCTTTTTGATTTTTAATTCCAAGCTTGTTACATATCTCAACTGCAGCCATGTCACCATACTGTTCAAGCCTGATTATTGGTATCGGTTTTATGTTTTTTATTTGTTCAGGATTCAAATTCCATTTTTCAATCAAAGCTTTATCTTCTTGAAGGTCTCTTAATGCAATGTAATCTATTGGAGCATCACTAGGCACAGAAGTTACAATCCCCGTTCCAGTTGCTGGATCACAAAATTGGGCAGGCAAAACTATTATTTCTCTTTCTATACCTGGAGCGAAAACATATTCTCCAACAAGCGTAGAACCTGATATGCTATCAATTTTTTCAACATCCCTTCTTTGGTGCCGGTATTTCTCGAAAAATTCCTTACTAACAATCCAGCACTCTGATCCAACCCTTATCTTTAAGTATTCTATGTCAGGCCTCACCCAGAGGTTAGTTTGGCCAAAAACAGTTTCTGGTCGAAGTGTTGCAGCAACCAAGTAGCAACCATCCTTGCTTTTAAACTTTAAAAGAGTAAACTCCTGAATACCAAGACCTTCACCTTCGCTAAGATCGTGATCGCCAACCGGGTTTTTACAGTTAGGGCAATAACGCACGGGATAAGCTTTTTTTATCAGATAGCCTTTTTTTGCAAGTGTTTTGTATTGCCATTCTATGAAACGCTTATACTGAGGATCGATTGTTTTTAGCTCGCGCCTCCAATCTATACCCAAACCCAATTTTTTGAAACCTGCTTTATAACCATACCTTGCCTTGTTTATCATATAGTCTACAAAACTTTCTGGGCTTTCTGTGAGATATTTAAAATCTTCTTTTGGGATTCGAGCGTTTTCATGGAATATCTTTATAGTTTTTTCATTGCCTTTTTGTAGAGCTTCAACTGCAGCGATTACTGGCGTACCTGAAACGTGCCAACCCATTGGCATCAAAACATTAAACCCTTTTAGCATCATATACTTAGCGGCAACATCAGCTGCAGTGTAAGTTCTTGCATGGCCTATATGCATTGCACCGCTTGGATATGGATAAGCCACCTGGATGTAAAATGCTTTTTTCTTTTTATTTATCTCCGGTTCAAATACCTTGTGCTCGGTCCAATATTTTTGCCATTTTTCCTCAAATTTTGAAAACTCCATAGCGGATCAACCAAAAATAACAACATTTCCTAAGGCATGTGGAAATATTAAAGATAATATTTGAGTGTTTAAATTAAAAAAATGATGTTTTGTGCTATTATTGGCATAATTAGGGGTAGTTGTTTGATTTATTAAAGAGCAAGAGCAAAAAGTTTAAATTTAAGTTAAAAAATAGTAAGTGTTATTTGGGTGTGATTATGACAAATTTTGTAAGAAAAGCATATTGTTGCATAGTCATTTTAATTTTAGTTTTTTTGTTTTTATTCACAAGCGGTTGTCTTCAACCAGCAAATCAAGGCTGTATAGATAATGATAAAGATGGCTTTGGTTCTGGAAATTTAGAATATTGCGCAAGTAAACTTTTTGACTGCAATGACTTTAATCCCAGTGTTCATCCAGGCTTTGCTGAAACTTGCAATGGAATAGATGATGATTGCGATGGTATCATAGATAACTACTGCGACTGTAAAGAAGGTGAAACAAAAAAGTGCGGCTTCACTGATGTTGGTTTATGCGAATATGGCATACAAAAATGTATAGATGGCGTGTGGAGTGATTGCAACGCAATCCTGCCAAAAGAAGAAATATGCGATAATGGCTTAGATGAAGACTGTGATGGAAATGATTCTAAGTGTTTGCCTTGCAAGGACGGTATAATAACAAAAAGATGTATTTGTGGGCAGACTATTGTTGAGCGCGGTTACTGCTGCAACGGAAATCCGTCAGAAATATCGTGTAGTGGCACAGAAGAGGATCCAATAGAAACCGTATTAAAATATCCTCTTGAAGAAGGCTGGCAGAGGCACGTGCTGCCAACGGGTTCTTATGACAAGTATTTTGAGAACAATGCCTCAAATGTTGCAAACATAGAATTTACAAATGATAAAATAATCTGCAGGTATGGTCCAATGTTTGGTTTTATTGATGCCAAAGCTAAAGCAGCATTTTGCTTTTTCAATAAAGGTGGCGAACCGACTATGTTTATAAAAGGTCTTACACCTTGGAAGACAATTTACACTGGCAAATATACCATTCTAGTGTTTTCCCCTTGTGGTGAGATAGAAAACATTGATTTCATAGTTAAACTTGCTGAATCCCTGGAAAGTCTGGAAAGGGGCGGTTAGACTGAAAGATCAGCAAAAAATAAGAAAATTGGTACTACTTTTTAACATCTTTATAGCTGGCTTTGTGATCATGGCTTTAGAAATAATAGGAATGCGTATATTGGCATCTTTTTTTGGTTATTCTGTTTTTGTTTGGGGTACGATAATAGGGATTGTTTTGGTATCACTGTCCATAGGTTACTGGCTCGGAGGCATATTAGCAGACATTTGCTATAGTTATGCAACAATTTATAAGTTAATCTTGGGCTCGGTTTTATACCTTCTAGTTGGTATAATTGCTTATCCTTACTTTTTAGAATTTCTTTCTGAATCGAGTTTCCTGTTTGGTCTCATTGTGTCTACATGCTTGCTGTTGGTACCACCATCAGTTTTGCTAAGCATGGTACCACCAATTTCAACAAAGGCGCTTTTGAAAAAAAAGGATGAAGGAAAAACAATAGGAAATGTTTATGCAATATCAAACGTTGGCAGCATCTTAGGAACTTTTATAACGACTTTTTATCTCTTGCCATATCTTGGAAGCCGAAATTCTATGATTTTATGTGTGTTTGCGATGGCCTTTTTCATAGTGCTTGGTTTTTGGTTAGAGAAAATTAGCAAGAAGAAGGTGTTGTTAGTTGCTATTTTGATAGCGTTTTTTTCTTTTATTATTTTTAATATGTCTGAGCCCATAACTAATCGTACTTTGCTGAAGGTTGAATCAATTTACAACACAATCGAGGTTAGGGAAATCGGACAAACAAGGTGGCTTTTACTAAATGGCCACCCAATGTCTTATTATGAAAAAAAGCCTACAATTACAAACTATTTTTACGATGCTTTGGCCGTGTTTCCAAAAATCACAGGTGCAAAAAACATACTAATTTTGGGCTTTGCAACCGGCACAATAGCAAACAAAACTTCGTATTTGCTTCCCAATACTAAAATAGAAGGTGTAGAAATTGATCCAGACGTTGTAAAAATTGCTAGAGAATACTTTGGTTTAAGAGAATCTGAAAAAGTCAGGGTTTTTATTGACGATGCAAGGCATTTTGTCAAAAAAACCGATGGTAGTTATGATATAATAATAAACAATACTATAAATGCAAAGTTTATACCATTTCATCTTGTCACAAAGGAATTTTTTGAACAATGTGATAAAAAACTCAGTGAAAAAGGAGTAATGATAAACTATTCAATGTACTCTGAAGAAAAAACAATGATTAGAGATTCGATAGCGAAAACAATGTGCCAAGTTTTTCCAAGTGTTTTCTATTTAAACTTTCCGAATCAGCAAGTTTCACTTGTTTTTGGATTCAAAGAAAAAACGACACAAAGCAAAATTGAAGAAACCATAGAAGAAGCAATGCTGGATGAGCAAAGCAGTGATATAAAACAATTGATGCAACACATTAAACAAATAAGGGAATTTGACTGCAGTTCAAACAAAGGAGAGATTATAACAGACGACAAAAACCCTGTTGATAATATAACACTTGAACAAATAATTTAGCGACCAAAGTATCGTTTTATTGCCTCTGGTTCTGCCTTACCTATTGCCATTCTAGGACTTCCACCCCCTTTTCCACCAATCTCTTTCAATATTTTTTTGAGTTCATTGTTAGCGTCTAAGCCGGACTGGTCACCACAAAAAACAACAATTGTATCTTCAGAGCCTAAAAGCAACATCGCTTCTTTTCTTTTTTCAATAAATGCGTTCCCTATTTCGATGAGCTGTTTTGCATCAAGTCCCTTGTAATAGAACCTAACATGCTTTTCTTTGTTTTGCAATAACCTCTCCGCAATTAAATTTGCAACCAATTCTCTGCTTTTTTCTAGCTGGTTTCTCAAGGCCTTCCATTCATTAAAAAATCTTTCAACAGTTTTTGGAAGTTCATTTGGCTGAACTGAAAGCGTACTTGATGAACTTTCTATTATGCTCTCGAGATCTTGGACATGCTTCAACCCTTCTAAGCCACAAACAAAAGTCAAGCGTTCAACTCCATCTTGTATGCCTTCGCGTTTTATGATCTTGAAAAAACCAATGTCAGATGTTTTGAGCACATGAGTTCCACCACAGGCCTCAACGTCAACTCCCGGAATTTCAACAATTCTAAGCTCTTTGCCAGGAACATAGCCGCCCTGGTAAAGTGTAAAACCATATTTTTGCTCAGCTTCATTTCTTGCCATAAAGAATGTCCTGACAGGAATGTCAGCAAGTATCATAGCATTTACCATCTTTTCTAGTTCTCTAATCTGTTCCTTTGTGATACGCTTGTAATGGGTTACGTCAAGATGAGCTTTGTCAACATCTTTGTGAGCTCCGGCTTGCCAGATGTGCATCCCAAGTAACTTCTTACAGCACGCATTGAGCAGATGTGTTGCTGTATGGTGGCGCATAAGTTGTTTTCGCCTTTCAATATCAATTTCACCACAAACAGCATCACCTATTTTGAATTTGGTTGGATCTTTAACGGTATGCAGGGTTATGCCTTCGTATTTCTCTACAGTCAAAACTGCAACCCCATTCAACAAGCCGGTATCATGTACTTGGCCTCCCGAAGTACCATAGAAAGCAGTCTTGTCAAGCACTATTTTATTGCCTTCTATTCCAATAACTTTGGCACAGAACTTAGAAAGTAAAGGATCTTGGTAGTAAAGCTCTTTGGTTTTCGGGTATTCCTTTGAAAGAGCCAATTTTTGCTCTATTGTTGGAGTTTTCTCATTTTTCTTTGCAATCAGATAATAGAAGTTTTCTGGGATTTCTATTTTGATACCTTTCATTGAGGCCTCCTTCTCTATTAGTTCAGGAGCAATTCCATTGCTCTCATATAAGGTTATCAGTTCATCTGTACTAAGCTTTTCGCCTTTTGATGCTCTATCCAACAGTGAGGAAACTATTTGACCA
>JAWANJ010000040.1:0-8331 GCA_038895395.1 Candidatus Iainarchaeum sp. | reverse complement strand
GCCCCATGCCACAAAGGGTGGGTCGGAGTGGAGTTGATTTAATGTCGGAATCAAAGGTTAACAAAGTCTTTAGTTGGGTTGACCTTAAGCCTGAAGAGATAGAAGAAATGGTATGCAAGCTTTACCAAGAAGGTCGGACAAAGAGCGAAATTGGCTCTATAATAAGAGACCAATACGGAGTACCAAATATTAAAGAATTTACAGGTAAAACAGTATCAAAAATAATCAATGAACGTGGGATAAAAGAAGAGGTTCCTGAAGACCTTCTTAGCTTGATAAAAAAAAGTGTAAAATTAGTTGAGCACATGGAAAAACACCGCAAAGATTTTAAAGCAAAACGCGGCTATGAACTAACCGTCTCAAAGATAAGAAGATTGGTAAACTACTACAAAGAAAGGAGGATTTTGCCAGAAAGTTGGGAATACACACCAGAAAAGGCAAAACTTTTGGTGAAATAAATGGTTAAGTATTTATGTAGATTAAGTCTTAAAGGATGCCATGGAACTTTCTCAGGGCATGCTTCTTTAGATGAGATATTTAAAAAAGTTGATTCAAAGTTTATAGAAATCAAAAAGGAGTGCGATTTGTGTGACTGGAAAGAAACAAAAAAAGTCTGCTGAAAAATTGAAAAAGAAAAAATGGTATAAGGTTTATGCTCCAAAGATGTTTAAAGAGGTAATCATTGGAGAAACACCCGCTGAAAAAGAGCAGCAACTGATTGGAAGAACTGTTGAAATTCCATTGGCTAATGTGGCTGGCCAAAAGAAACCAAGCCCAATTCTTGTAAAATTTAGGATAAACAATACCATTTCAGGTAGAGCCAACACTGAACTGGTTGGTTGTAGATATGACAGTGGATATCTTAGACGAATTGTAAGACGCAGAAAGAGCAAGATAGATGTAATAAATTATTTAGAGACTGCTGATAAAAAGAGAATAAAAATTGTAACAACTGTAATATGTCTCACAAAAATAGAGCGTAAAAAAGAAACTAAAGTTAGGAACACCGTTTCAGATGAACTCTCAAAGGAAGTTAGAAGTAGTAACTTTGAAGATATAATGCAACAAATAATATTTGGAAATATGATCCAAAAGCTGTTTAATTTGGTTAAAAACATAGCACCGGTACAAAGAGTTGAAATTGTTAAAGCTTACCTTGTAGAAGGGAAAAAAGAATGAATCAAGATGTTGGTGCTCTCATCGTTATATTTGCTAGCTTTGGTTTTTTACTTTTGTTTTTTTGCAAAAAGCTACTAAGCAGAGATGCAATTCTTTTTGCAAATATTTTTGGGATCACAATTTACTTTTTAGGAGGTTTAGAAACATTTTTCACAGTACTTATTTTTTTCTTATTGGCCGAAATGGCGACTTTTTTAGGACGTAAAAATTCTAAACCACACGAAAGAAGGGGCATTAGTAACATTATTGGAAACGGAATGCCCTCGCTTGTTGCTCTTTTTTTTGGTTCTCAAATTGGTTTTTATGGTGGCTTGAGCGCAGCACTTTCGGATACAATGTCCTCAGAAATAGGCCTTCTTTCTAAGAATAAACCAAGGCTAATTACTAACATGAAAAAACAAGTGCCACCTGGCACTGATGGGGGTATTACTTTGGATGGTACGATTGCTGGGCTTGCGGGGGCTTTTTTAATTGGTTTTTGTTTTTTTTCGTTTGCCTACAAAAACTCCAGTATGCTTAAATCTTTGTTGGGTTTTTTCATAATTACTATAAGTGGCTTTTTTGGTTGTTTGACAGACTCACTTTTCGGTGCACTATTTGAAAACAAAGGCAAACTAAGTAATACCGAAGTAAATTTGGCTGGCTCTTCAACCGGTGTTTTGTTGGCTCACTTGCTGTGGAGCATATTTAGCATATAAAAACATAAAAACAAAAAAGAATCTGAAATAAAAGTTGAAATAAAAGTATTGTATTAAGAATATTGACATTATGCAATATTATGCCTTGGTGGGGGTGTATGATTTGCTAGAGCCTAAATTGTTTATTTCAATACTTGCCTATACAATACCTACTTACATTTCGAATGGTTGTGCGCTAATTTTTGGTGGTGGTACCCCGCTTGACTTTAACAAAAAATTTTTTGGTAAACCCATATTTGGAAAAGGAAAAACAATAAGGGGTACTTTTGCTGGGATTTTTTTTGGTATTATTGCTGTAGTTTTGATGAGTTTCTTCATGCCCAGTTGGTTTGTTAGCAACTATATAATTTTTGGTATATTTCTAGTACTTGGTGCAGTATTTGGCGACATAGCTGCATCTTTCTTTAAGAGACGTCTTGGTTTAGAAAGTGGTGCACCACTGCTTTTTGTAGATCAACTTGATTTTGTTATTGGCAGTATTGTTGCAACCTGTTTTATCAGGGTCCCTACCATTGTTGAAATTACTCTTATAATATGCATAACATTTATTATGCATAAAATAACAAACTATATCGCATACAAAACAAAGTTGAAAAAGGTTGCGTGGTGAAAATGCATAAAAAAGAAAAAAACTTAAAGAAAAAAATAATCGATAGAAAACATGAGTTTATGTTTTTGATTAAATTTTTCTTAATATATGGAACACTTCAAGCAGGTATTTACCTAGCAGATATAAATCCACTCACTAATTGGATTGCATCTTTTGAAGCCTCTTTATTTGATCTTGAAAACCAAGGAAATGTCATAAGAGCCAATGGTGTTGCATTTGTTATAAATAATTCTTGCACAGGCCTTGTTTCAATATCTGTTCTGGCAGCGATTGTTTTTTCCTTTAGAAAACCAGATCTAAAGCACAAATTGCTGGTGTTTTTGCCTTGTTCATTAATCTTATTTTTGGTTAATCTGCTAAGGGTATATCTTGTGCTTTACGCTGGCGTTCATATAAATCACAGATTGGTCGAACCTTTGCATATAAGTAGCTGGTTTCTCATGTCTGCAGCAATAGTCTTTCTCTGGTATGTGGGTACTAAAAAGATAGCCAAAATAAAACATCTAAACGAATTAATCTAAATAAACTTAAAAGAAATAAACGGCACAAAAATGGCTAAAGGCAAAGTATTTTATTTATAAGAACATTTTTTTAATTATGCAAAAAAAGCTAATAACGAAAGCTGAGATACCAATATTTAATCTAGGACTTTCACGGCTTCTAGAAAGTAAAAAGATTTTTTTGTTAGTTACTATTCAGCTCATGCTTTTGACAGGATTAGTCTTCTTTTTATACAAAATAATCGAGCCATCATTCGCAAGGCAACAATTAACTTTTTCAGATGAAATACCACCTTACATCAATGTTTTGCTTATACTATTGTCCCTATTTTTAATAGACAGATATCTGAAGAGAAAAAAGAGCACATTTTACTTTTTGCAATTGGCTGGAGGAAACTATTTGAAAAATACAATAAAGCAAAAAATAAAGTCCCAAAAAGATAACCAATTTGGATTAGCACTTGTAATACTCGAGCTTTTGTTTGTTGCACTTATTGCTTCTAGCATCGATGTTTATCTTTCTTTAAAGAGTTCCAACACCGCACAAATTGTAGATGAGCCAAATCTACAAAGAGTCTTGAGCTTTTTGGCAAACATATTTATCTTTTCTGCAATTTTAGCATTTATCATATGGCTTCATAAATATGCCAAAAGTTTTGACTCGATAAAATTTAAAGGAAAAAAAGCAATTCGTATTTTTTCAAAGAAAGATTAAAAAAGTGCTTTAAGCCAGAACACCGGCTCTTCATCTACTCGCACCCTTTGCTTTATAGATGTTTTTTTAGGGTCTGAATACTTTCCACACAAATATTTTAATATGCCCGCCCACGCAATCATAACCCCATTGTCTGTACAAAATTTTTTGTTAGGCACTAATAACTCAGCACCTCTCGCAATGCACATTTCATGCATCATTTTCTGAAGGGCTCTGCTAGATGCAACACCACCAACCAACAATACCTCTTCTTTTTCAGTGTACGCTAAAACCCTTTCAGTAGCTTCTGTAAGCATTGCAAAAGCATTGTGCAATGTGCTAAATATAAGATCTTCTTTTGGTACTTTTCCATAAAGTCTTTTTGCAGCCGTAAGCAGTCCTGAAAATGCTAAGTCATTTCCTTTAACAGTATAAGGCAAATTTACATACTGTTTCCCTTCAAAATAGATTTCGTCCAATACCGGACCAGCAGGAAAACCTATCCCAAAAAATCTTCCAAACGAGTCTAACATGTTGCCTAAGCCAACATCCAGCGTTTCACCAAAAACCCTATAATAGCCACTTTCAAAGGATAATATCTGTGTATTCCCACCACTTACATACACTATTACAGGATCCTTTGCTTTTGTATCAAGGCGACCTATTTCTATATGTGCCACACAGTGATTAACAGGAACTAAAGGTAAATTTTTTGATAAAGCAATGGTTCTTGCACAGGTAGCACCAACCTTTAAGCATGGGCCCAAACCAGGCCCATAAGCAAATGAGACTAAATTTAAATCATCAAATTCAAGTTTTGCAGTTTCTAATGCCTTGCTTATAATAAAAGGTGCAGAGTCAATGTGCTTCCTTGCAGCATCTTGTGGTTTTATGCCACCCGAATCAGATTCAAAAAAAGCTCTTTCGTCTGCTAGTACTTTGCCACTACTATCTATTATTCCAACCCCAAAAGTATGCGCAGTGCTTTCAATCCCGAGGCATATATATTTCTTCAATTAAATCAACCAGCCAAGCAATCAAAATGCTTGTTTATAAAAATCATTTATAATTACTGGTTATGTTTCCATCTAGTGTAACCACAGCTTCCACAAGTATATCTATCTTTGTGCTCAGCCATGAACACACCAGGTCCACACTTAGGGCAAAAGCTTCTTTTTCGCCCTACTTCTGAGCCACTATAATCGTAAAAAACAGATCTTAATTGTTTTTTTGAACCTTTTTTTTCACCAGCCATAATATCACTTCTTTTACTTATTTTCTACTTTTTCTACCTCTTTCTTTGCTTTTTTTTCACCGCTTTTGGTTCCCCTTATTAACAAATGCTTTTGCTCAAATTTCTTTAATGTTTCAGGACTTTTGTATATATGTGCTTTCCCAAAACAGCTTCTAGTACCAAAAACTCTTTTTATGTATAAAATTGATATCAGATTTTCGCTTACGTTTCTTGCCTGAGCAAGCTGCTTTTTAACCTCGTCCCTTCTCAAACTTTTTGCATCTTTAATCTCAAAAGTTATTTCATCTCTTTCAATCACCGGATTGTTTACAATGTTTTTTATCTCCAAGTTCATATACTTCACCTACTTATCCTAAGAGCATATTTTCCAGACATGTTTATCCCCATCTTGGCCGCAATTTCAGACTTTTCCGGATTAAGCACAAGCACATAACCACGCCAAAACGTGGTTAAAGATTTTGAACCACAATTGACACATTCATTACCTTTTTCGATTACACGCCTGCAATTTCTACAAGCCTTCTCTTTTTCCATAACTCATCACCTTTTTTCTTTTGCTTTTCTTCTTTCACTACTTTTTTTCTCAGCTTTTTTCACATCCTTTTCTTTAACCTTTTTTTCCTTTAATTTTCCACTTCTAGTTTCTTTTATCTGTTGCTCAATCCACTGCCACTTTCCAAGGAATGGTTGTCGCATTGTTAGCCCAAGCTTTGAATCAGCCAAACTTCCTTTCAAGCTTATACTTACAATTCTTGCAAGCAATTTGTCATTTACCCCGATTTTGAGCTTGCTTTCTTTTGAAATAAAAACTGAGTTTTTGGAATCATAGTTTAAATATTCGTCAATTATTTGGCTCACATGCACAAGTCCCTCCATTGGACCAATCTTCACAAAAAGCCCAAAATCAGCAGTTTCACTTACGACACCTTCAACGACCTCATGTAAACTTGGTCTAAAAACCAAAAACTCAAGTTCAGTGTCATAATAAACAGCCCCATCTCCAGGCACGATCCTACCTTCACCAACCTTCTTGGCATTTATTGCAGCAACAATAACCCCTAAGTCCTCATCCACTATTCCTTCATATTGCTCTTGCGCTAGCTCAAGAAGTGCCTTTTTCATTTTTGTACCTAGTTTTGTTGGAGGCACTCTTAGCTTATCTTTTACATGTACAATCTCAAACATCTAAATCACTTCCAAATTTTTTTTACTTCCCAAATAAATTACCTTCCCACCATAATTTTTAATTAATTTCTTTAGCTCTCTGTCATGAGTAGCAATTGCAAAACCTCTTTTAGATAGCTTTTTTAGGTCATTATCTGCGTTTTTTGATAGCTTTACTATCTTCACACCTCCAATCTCAATAATTTTTTCAGCCAAAGCTGCTTTCCGGGCAAGCTTGCCATTGCCGCTTTTTTTCAAAATTTTTCTTATCTCATTTACAACACTTTGAGGTACTACTATCTCCGAAACCCCAAAGTTTGTCCTTAGCTCATTTAAAATATCAAATCTCTTTTCAACAGAATATAAGAGTATGTTCGTATCTAAAGCGACTTTACTGAATGGTTCCATATGCTACTAGCCTCCACCTCATTTCATGTTGTTTGCTTATTGCAACGTTTTGACCGCTCCAAAATGCCGCAGCCTTTTTAAGTTGCATGCTTATTCTGTTTCCATGAATCTTTTTTATAGTTGCCAAAGATGTCATTGTGCCTATGGTCAAAACAACGGATTCACCAAGCTTAAATTCCTTTGTAACCTTTGATACTGTTCTTTCTATAAAATGAACCTCCAACTCCATTTCATTTGAAGGTTCCGGAAGGCTTCCAACAGCACCGATAAGTTGTCCTTTCATTTGATCATTTTGTGTTACGCTAGGATCTAACGTTGTCTCTATTGCTATAAGACCTCCAGGCATAGCATAGTCAAGGTCCCCAGAAGCTGTGCTTATGTTTTGTACCTTTGTGACTATTTTTTTGTTTTCAAAGCCTGGGCTTATCTCAACCTCATCCCCTATTTTTAATGATCCCTGTATGATGGTTCCTCCAATTACTCCTCCAACCATTTTGTCTATTTCAACACCTGGGTTATTGACATCAAAAGATCGCCCACAAAACATTTTTAAGGGCTTATTTTTATCAAACACAGGGGTCTTTATGCATGATTCAATAGCCTCTATTAGTGCACTTATGTTTACTTTCAAATGGGCAGCAGTTGGTATGACCGGTGCTTTAACGTCATATTCTTTCAAGAATCTTTGAATTTGCTCATAATTTTTCAAAGCCTCTTCCTTAGAAACCAAATCTATCTTATTCTGAACAACAACTATTTGATCTATTTTATTCATCTTTATAGCGTTTAGGTGTTCTATAGTCTGCGCTTGTGGACAATCTTCATTTGCTGCTACAACAAGCAATGCGCCATGCATAAGAGCAGCACCACTTAACATGGTTGTCATAAGTGTTTCATGACCTGGTGCATCAACAAAAGACACCTTTCTCAAAAAATTCCCTTTTGTTTTACAAAGTGGGCACTTATCTATGATTGAAAAATAAGTTCCACAGTTGGGACATTTATAAAATACAGCATCAGCATAACCTATTCTTATGGATATCCCCCTTTTGAGTTCCTCGCTATGTGTATCAACCCACTTTCCCGTTAGCGCCTCAACAAGACTTGTCTTACCAGCATCAACGTGTCCAACTAGGCCTATATTCAAGCTTGACTGAATGGTCTTTGTTTTTTTACTTTTCAAACTTCATCGCCCCACTAATTACCTTCCTTTGATTCTTTTCCAAGTAACTTTTCTAAAGGTTCTTTGCCATATTCCACTATTTTTAGGTTTAATTGATGTATATCTTCAGCAACTACATTGCCTCTAACTCTTTTCCTTTTCATAACCCCTTTTTCTTTTGGCCTATAACCAACCCCGGATTTTATAAGAACAAACCTTCTAACAGTGCCGCTTACAGTAGGTTTCATTGGAAAACCATCCTTGTCACTACCCCCTGTTATTTGTGCCTTGTAGCCGCTGAGGTCTAATGGGCCAAGATCAACAATGTCGCCAATCTTTTTGCCTATGAAAAGAGGCTTCTGAGTATTTATACTGTAAGCCTTTTTAGTTTTAGGGTCGCTAATCACAATGTTCATCTAACCACCACCATTAAAAGCTATACCTCATTGAATTTTTTTTCCACCTCGTTTTTATTTTTAATTTTTTCAATCTCTTCTAATATTTTCCAATCTTCTTCACCTAAATCAAAGTCAGATATCCCTATTATTGCTTTACGACTTGCATTGCTGTATAGCACAGAATCTTCTTTTATATTTCTGCCTATAACACCACCATCAACAGCAATTGCAACTTCTTCACCTTTGACTGCTTCTTCAATTTC
>JAWANJ010000039.1:0-8410 GCA_038895395.1 Candidatus Iainarchaeum sp. | reverse complement strand
AGTGCAGCCAACTCCACTCATGAGCAATGGGTCTAGACCTTTTAAAGAAATTGCATGAAGTTCCACTATGCCCGGGATATCTAGCCTTAGGTCAAACTCTTCATTGAACGAAAATATGCGCCTCAAAAGTATCCTCAAATTGTAGCCACCGCCTGAATTGCTTGGAAGCATACCATCTGTGATAGCATACAACAAAGCTTTAAGGTGGTCAGCACATGCATACAATGCCTGTACAGGCTTTATTGATTCCTCAAAGTCCTTTTCTTCAAGGCCAATGCTTTTGAGTATTTGGGAACGCTTTTCCCTTACATTGCCATCTTCCACATTCAAAGCGCCGCCAAGTTTTGAGAAAAGAACAAATTTTTTTGCATCGTACTTAAGGCCGGAATCAGCAAACATCTTTTTCAGAACATCTTTGAAAACAACATCATAGCTTGTTGGGGTGCCATTTGTGTACCAGGCCAGGCGCTCAAGGCCTGCGCCCATATCTATTACTTTTGTTTTAAGTTCTTCATAGCCGGAAGTTGTTTCCCTAAACTGCATAAAAACACAGTTGCCAAGCTCAACGCCTTGAGCAAGATATTCCATGCTAGGGCCGAAGGTGCCTCCACCAGCCCACACCTCTTCCATGAAAACAAGCTCTTCTTTTGGAACGCCTATAACCTTTGTAAGGTAATTGAAGTCATGCTCTAAGGCTTCGTTTTTCCAGTAAAAAAGACCTGTCTTTTTGGAATTAAAAGCATGCTGGCCAAACATTATGAAAGCAGAGTAATGCTGACCTGTTGCACCAACATTCTGCAAATCATTGAACCTTAAGCAGGGCTGTGGCACAACAAGTGGGTTTGCTGGCGGCTCTAACTCGCCACTCACAACATATGGTTGAAAGTCAATTATCGAAGCATTTGTAAAGTACAAATCATCACGCCACCTTGCAACCACTGGATAGCGTGCTATGCTTTTATGGCCATGCTTCACAAAGTAGCGCTCTATCTCACGCCAAGTTTCAACATAACCATAGCCCTTTGTCTTTTTCCCAATGAAGCCAAAACTTGAGCAACTAGAATCTGCACAAACCTTGCGCCCTGGATTTAAACTCCAAAAGAAGCGCCCACACTTTTCACATTTTTGCCTAGTGAAACCTTTTTCTTTTAGAAATGGCACCTTGTAGTGCTTTTCCCATTCTTTGGAAAACCTTTCACGCAGCTCTTTCTTGTCAACCATAATTAGGAATATTTCCCTGCAAAATAATAAAATACTTTTTTTAAAGGAAATTAAAAAAAATTGTTACAAATTGCTTCAAGAAGCGTATTTTAGTACTACTAAACAACACTCCTGTTCCCTAAGTAGTTCGTCCTCAAGGCATCTGCACTTAAAAGAGCCGCTGTCCATCCACTCTGGCTTTATGTCTCTGTAAAGAGTATCTTCTAAATATTTATAGGCCAGTAGCTGTTGTACCAAAAATAACTTAAATGCCCAGCTTTTTTGATAAAAAGAAGAATGAAAAACACCAACATTTAAAAATAAATCTTACAGCTATTTAATAGTAAATTAAAGCCATTAAATTACTAAATGAACTTCAACGAATGATGCTTTTTAGGTGTCTGAAGTGGGATTGAGACCAGGGCGTTGTTATTCAAGCATAAAGCACAGGCCTTACACCAGAGTAGCCATAACTGTGCATGAAAAGAACTATGTTGGCACTGTGCCACAAGTTAGAATAAGGCAATTTAATATGGGAAATCCAACAAATAATTATGATTATATTATTGATCTAGTTGCTGATGAGGCCGTTCAAATAAGAGACAACGCTATCGAAGCTTTAAGGGTATCAATGAACAGATTCCTTATAAAGAGAGTGGGAAAAGAAAACTATTTCATGCGAATAAGGGTTTTTCCCCATCAGATTTTAAGAGAACACAAACAAGCACAAGGAGCTGGAGCTGATAGAGTTTCACAAGGGATGAGCCACGCTTTTGGTAAGCCTATTGGAAGAGCTGTTAGAGTAAAGAAAGGTACTGTAATACTAAGCATACTTGCAACGCAAGAACATGTTAAACTTATTGCACAAACCTTGGAAAAAAGAGCAAGCTCAAAGCTTCCCTGTAAGGTTAAATCAAAAGTACACAAAGATTTAAAGTCAATAGGCACACTACCAAGAAAGACAATAATTGAAGAAGAAAAGGTAGAGGAAAAGAAGGAAGAAGCAAAGGCTGAGGAAGGAAAAGGCTTGGCTAAGACAGAGGCAAAGAAAGAAGAAAAGACTTCAGCAAAAGCAGAGCAGAAAGGTAAAGAGGTGGAGAAATAAAACAGTCATTCACTCTTAATTATATTTGGCTAATTTTATATTAGACAGATTTGTAAGATTAATTAAATCAAAATAGAAAAAAACATTTGGTTTTTACAAAGCGGGAGGAGGGAGTCGAACCCTCTTACTCCGGTCTGCAGCCGGATGCATAGCCGTTCTGCCACTCCCGCACAAATAAATTTTTATTCAACCTCTTTTTAACTTTTTTTGTTTTCACTGTTACTTTGAACATTCCTTTCACATAAACTTAAAAGATAATTTTGTGCACTTTCTATATCATCTGCTGCTAGTAAGGAAAACACCTTTGCTGCATCAAAGGCGTTGTTAAAGTTGGTTTCGTTGAGCTTTTTTTCCAAGATCTCTTGACCAAGCTCAATAATTGATTTCTTCTTTTCTTGCAAGTCTCTAAGTTCAGAAAGTTTTTTTGAAAAAGATTGTTCTATAAGCTCCGAATCAATTGATATGATAGCGTCTTTAGAGTATTCCTCAATTATCTCTTTTAGCTCAATGCTATCTGCTGAGTGCCCGGTTGCAAGCGAACCCGAAATTTTTATTTTCACAAGTGGTTTTTTTGTGTATCTTTGAGAAATTATCTTTGACATAGTTTCTTTTAAGCATTCTATGACAACCTTTTTTTCTGCATTCTCAAACTCAAGCTTTTCATATATGAAAGGCCTCTGATTTGGAAGCTGCAAAAACTCTAATTCTTTAGTTTTTGTTTCAAGAATATAGATACCCTTTGGTTTTTTCGATTCCAAACGTTTCATTTGAGTAATTATTGTAGATCCGGGCAGCAGTAGATGTTTTTTTCCTTGCTTGACTTCATTTTGCCAGTGAAGGTGACCATTTACAATTATATCAAACCCATCTGGCAATGAGTCTATTGTTAACGTGGCAATCATTTCGTCTTCAAAAGGTAAAAACTCCTTAAATGATTGGTGAAGCACAAGTATGTTAAAAGCACCAGGCTCAGGTTTTGGATTCCAAGCGTTGAGTACATCCATAGCTTTTTTTTCTGGAACTCCACCAAGACCGTGTACAACAATTTTTTCCCTTTGGGTTTCAAAAAAAGCCTTTTCAGCATGCAAATAAACTAAAAAGCCGGCCTCTTCAAAAAGTTGTAAGTAGTTTGTGTATTCACGACTTCTAAACTCATGTGTACCATGGATCACAAAAATAGGTATTCCTTGAACTTGGATATCACGAGTTTTTTCAAGACCAACCTTTTTTATATTGCTAATCTTGTTGCTCGCGTTTCTCGCAACTGAAAATATAGAAAAGGCCTGAATAAGATGCGAAGCATCTGGGACTTCTTTATCGAATATATCACCAGCAATTATTATGGCATCTGCATTTTTTTCAACAGCAAGTCTCATTGCTTGTAATGCATTCTCAAAAGCTTCATCTTCACGCTCTTTTTGTGAGTAACCAAGGTGAAAATCTGAAATGAAGGCAATTTTCATAATAGGAATATTCTACAAATTCTAATTTAAATTTATGTTAGTGTTTTAGCTATTCTTTCAAGTTCTTTTATTTTTGCATTATTACAGAAAAGGAGAGGTCTAAACACGGGCAATTTTTGTTCAGAGTCAAATTTGGTGTAGTAGGTAAATGCTTTTTTTGAAACATCAGTGTCAGGTACAACTAATGCCCTAATTCTTTCGTTTTTAACCAAATGATCGAGTTCATCAAAATGACTTATCATAAACTCCCGATTAAGGTTCCATGGCTTTAAAATTTTTAGATCTCTTTCGATATTTTGATGTTTTTTTATTTTTACTGGATAAATATTGCAGCCTTTTCTCATCATCATCCATGCACACACGATGTTTTTTGAAATGTTCTTTTTGTGATGATCGAAAACCATAGCAACATTTCCTTCGGAGCCCAAAGGCAAACCATCAAAACCTTTTTGTTCATCAAAATAAAAATATGCCTTGTTATTTTCTATATCTATGTGCAATACTACAGATGGTTTTGAAAGGTTTACTTTTAGACCATACTTTTTTACTATTGATTCACCAACTAAAACCTCAACATCTCTAGAACTAAAACCATGTTTTCCGGCACGGGAGCAATCGATAGCAAAAGAGTTGTTTTTTGAAAAATGACCTGGAAAAATAGCACAAGAAATATCGGCCAGTTCTTTTATGTCATTGAAGCTTGTATGCCATGCGTACGCAAGCGCATGGATTCCAAAGACACATTTAAGCGTTTTAATACACTTTTCTGGTTCATCCGAATAAAGAATAAGCCTTTGACGCATAGCTTTAAGTCCTTTAAATTTGATATTGCTGCGCTTTAGCATACAGGCAACATTATCGCGCAGTTTTCTCAAGAAATATCTCTTTGTTTTTTCGCTTTTAATAAATATTGATGGAGATATCTTAATCAAAATCAGATTTTCTAAAACCATAAATAAAACCTACTAGGAAAAACATTTAATTTTAAATACGTTACGCAATTCCATTTAATTAATTTTTGTAACGTTTTTATTAAGATAAGCAAGGGGGTTGAAATATGAAAAAATGGGTTACTGAAAAAGATAGCAAGGGGTATTATTGGCCTAGTGAGGAAGCAAAAAAATATGCTTGGGTTAAAGATGACAAAATATATGCTGAAGCCGCAGCGGATCCTGTTGCATTTTGGGATAAAAGAGCAAGAGAGGGCATAACTTGGTTCAAACTATGGAAAAAAACTTATGTTTGGAAACCACCCCATTACAAGTGGTTTGTTGGTGGGAAGCTTAATGTTTGTTACAACTGTGTTGATAGGCACGTTGAGGCAGGTAAAGGCAAAAAACCCGCAATTATATGGATTCCAGAACCGATGAATGAAGAAAAGCGTGTAATAACTTACGAAGAACTTTATAAAGAGGTGCAAAAATTCGCAAATGTGTTGAAAAGTTTGGGTGTAAAAAAAGGTGACCGTGTAACAATTTATATGCCAATGGTTCCAGAAACACAAATAGCAATGCTAGCGTGTGCAAGGATAGGGGCTGTACACAGTGTTGTATTTTCTGCATTTAGTCCGGAAGCTTTAAGAGCAAGGATAGATGATGCCAAATCAAAGGTTTTAATTACTGCAGATGGCTACTATCGAAGGGGTAAAATTGTTGAGTTAAAGAAAAATGCAGATGAAGCCATAAGTGGTAAGACCTCAATAAAAAAGGTTGTTGTTTTAAAAAGAGCTGGCAATCCTGTTGAGATGAAAAAGAGAAGAGACTTCTGGTGGCATGAGCTTATGCAAAAAGCTAAGGAAAAATGCCCCCCTGTAAAGGTTGATAGTGAACACCCAATTTTTATATTATACACTAGTGGAACCACAGGAAAGCCGAAGGGCGTTATTCACGCTAGTGGTGGATACATTGTTATGGCTTACTGGACATGCAGATATGTTTTTGATCTGCATGACGAAGATATCTATTGGTGTACAGCTGATGTTGGTTGGATCACTGGCCATACATATAATTGCTATGGCACTCTTGCAACTGGTTCGACAATGCTTTTATATGAAGGCACACCAGATTTTCCAGATAAAGACCGATGGTGGAAAATAATAGAAGAAAACAAGGTTACAATCTTTTATACAGCTCCAACAGCAATAAGGATGTGTGCACAGTGGGGTCCTGAGTGGCCTGCGAAGCACGATCTAAGTTCACTAAGATTACTTGGAACGGTTGGTGAGCCTATAGACCAACAAGCATGGCAATGGTTTTTTGACAATATTGGTGGCTCAAGGTGTCCAATTGTTGACACTTGGTGGCAAACAGAGACTGGTGCTGTTATGATTACCACTCTTCCGGGGGTAGGGCCTTTTATACCAACTGTTGCGGGTTTGCCTTTGCCTGGAGTAATCGCTGACATAGTCGATGTGGAAAAAAAGAGTGTTTCTGGAGACACTGGTGGCTACCTTGTTATAAAGAGCCCATTTCCACCGAGTTTGCTTAGAGGTCTTTGGAAGGCAGAAAAGAAATACATAGAAACTTACTGGTTAGCGTACGAAAACGAGTACTATTCTACAAACGATGGTGCTAGGTGGATAGACGGAAAATACATCAGAATAACTGGCAGAGTAGACGATGTGATGAACGTTTCTGGACATAGGATATCAACCGCAGAGATTGAAAATGCCATAGCATCACATAAAAGTGTTGCAGAGTGTGCAGTAGTTTCTCAGCCACACCCAATTAAAGGAGAGACTCCTTTTGCTTTTGTTGTCCTTAAATCTGGTTTTACACCAAGTGATCAGCTTAAGAATGAACTCTTTGAAGTGGTGCGTATAAAAATAGGTCCAATTGCAAAGCCTGAAACCATAGTATTTGCAGAAGCACTCCCAAAAACCAGATCTGGCAAAATAATGAGAAGGATGCTACGAGCCATTGTTAGCAATCAACCAATAGGCGATACAACCACGTTGCTAAATCCAGAGAGCATAGAGCAGCTAAAAAAGATAGTTGGATACAAGGGTTGATTTTTATTCTTCTTTTTTTCTATTTTTTATTTAAACCACGGCAATCATGGAAGGAATATCTTTTTCTTTATTTTTGTTGGCAAATATTCTGTTGCAACAAATTCTAGACTTCTGTTAGCCAGTGCCTGCTGTTCTATTCTAACCTTCATCTCCATTGCCAGTTTTAACTCTCTCTGCCAAGGCTCATTCTGGAACCAGTCGTAAGACATCAGTTCCTTTGCTCTTTTAAGGTCCAAAAGTTTCATTTTTTCAGTGACGTTTTCCAACTTGTACTCTTTTATATCTTCAATGGTCATACCAATATATTTGGCCTCAGGACAGGCTAACAGTTGAGAATGTGCTGCCAAAGCCATGGAACCCTGCTTTATAACACTGTAGATATACCAGCCATATGGGTCACCATCAGTAAATACGTAAACCGGCAAATTCCATTCAAAGTGCAGTCTGTGTATTAATCTTCTTGTACCTCTTGCCGCTTGGCCACCAGTACCTATGAGAATTGCCTTGTTCTTTCTTGCAAAGTCTTCTTCAATAAGACGCTCATACATTGCGCTTGTTTCTATTACTAGGACATAGTCAGCATTCACATCTTTTATCTCAATTTCGTTTGGTTCCATGTGACTCATTATGCTCCAACCACCACGCCCAAGCTTCAAACAGTTAAAGGTATCGTTACGATGCTGTCTATCAACTAAAGTTATGTCACCGTAAAGCGTACCTTTTGGATTAGCATGAACATTTAGCTTCTCTCGAATGGTATCTATGCTATGCTCTAAGTCAACTATTGCTGCATCGCTTTCACGTTGATCTTCAAATGTGTTTTCATTTGTCTTTCCCACAGTGTGCTTAAGTTCGTAGTAGATTTCTCTTATTGACGCTGTTTTATTATTGGTCAAATACTCGTATGTTTTACTCATAACTAGCATTGTTTGCATAAATTTTCTAGCATGTGCTATATTAAGGAAAGTCCTAGTGGAACTTTTATCTCCAAGCTTTATTATACCCAAATCTTCATCAAAAAGCACATTGCCACGGCCTCTGAGCTTAGTTTCAAATTTTGGATTTTTACCTGCTTCTATATCAGCAACTATCTTCATAGCTATTTCTTTTATGCGCTCTGCTATCTCCTTTGGCCCTTCAGTTTCCATCTTTTTTATTGATCTTTTAGTAGAAGTTTGTGTCTTTTTATTTTCTTTTGACTCTTTATTCGATTTCTTCATCTTCTTCACCTTCTTCAGGCTCTACATTTTTAACCACAGCCGCTTCTTTTTCCTCAATTTTAAGTTTATTAGCTACAAGCCACTCAAGCTTTTTGATAATTGCCTCTTTTTGTTTCTTAGTTATCTTGCTAAGTGCATCAGCAACTTCTGGTATATACCTATAGAAAATATCCCTTTTCATCTTTCTTTCAATTAAAGCCCTCTTTGCTGCAATGTACCTGCTTGTCTTTCTAGCACACATCATTATTGCTAGGCGCAGTTCATCTACTATTTCATCTTCATCTGCTATGGCCTGTTTTCCAGCACCAGTATAGGGCACATGAACAGAAATAAAGTTTACAAATATTGTCAGTGGCACATTTTCAAGGTCTTTTATACCATAACGCTTCCAGTCTATGTCATGTACTGTTTT
>JAWANJ010000038.1:3176-8620 GCA_038895395.1 Candidatus Iainarchaeum sp. | reverse complement strand
ATAAGTAATCTCACAAAGCAAGAAATAGTGATTTTCAAATTAGTTAAAAAATATGCTGGAGAAAGAGGAGAAGTCACCCTCAAGGAAATCCAAAAATCATTTTACGGTGATACGGAGGCTCCTGCCATTTATACAAAATGGCATAATGCTGTCAGGGAGGAATACATACAGATGGGGTTTTATGCAAAAAATAGTGCAGCTATTGCATTTTTTGTTGTTTGCATTATTTTAACAGCCATTGGCTGGCCTTTTATTTTCTTTAACCCGGGTTTATTTTTGAGTGGTATTTTAGGTATTTTTTTAACAATAGTTTTTAAAAGTGCCTTGCCAAAAAGAACGCCACAAGGTGCGCTCCATTACCAAAGATGGATGAAGTTAAAGGCATTTCTTAAGGATTTCAGTGCTCTCAAGGAAGTTAAGCCTGATGCAATAGTGCTTTGGGAAAAATACCTTGTCTACGCAATACCTCTCGGCGTAGCTGAAGAAGTAAGCAAAGCAATGGAGGTTGCATTTAGTAATGCACTTGAAGTGCGTTCCACAATATTTGCAGGAAATTCAATGCGCTCAGTAAATTATGGCTTATTTGTTAGAACATCAAAAAACTATTTTAGGCCGGTTTTTGCCCATGCCTCGAGAACCTCGGGATCGAGCGGCTTTCGTGGTGGGGGCTTTCATGGCGGTGGGGGCTTTCATGGCGGCGGTAGTGGAGGCTTCCGCTAGAGATTTAAAAGCTGATGACTGCGGAAATACATAGTTACCAGAAACCGAAAACTATTTAATAAATAAAGAAACTATTTGGTAGGTGCTACTATGTCCGGGCAGGTCCAACAATTAGGCTGTTTCCGCTTGAAAGAAGGAAAATTATAAAGAAAACTATTGCTGGCTCTATTTTCTGGGTTTTGCTTTTAGCTGTAGCCGCCATAATTTTACCATTTATGCCTGGCTTTGAGCAGGTTGGAGTTATTGCTGCCATTGCCTGTCTTCTATTTATTGTTGTCATTATCTTGATTCTTTTCTGGTACCAAACCCTATATTTCGAAAAATATTACTATGACATCAGAGAAGATTTCTTGGTAATAAAAAAGGGCGTTTTTGCCCCAAGAGAAACTGTTTTACCTTATGAAAAGATACAGGATGTTTACATTGACCAGGACATCTTTGATAGAATCTTCAATTTGTGGGACTTGCATGTTTCTACTGCAACTTACTTATCAGGCCAAGAGGCGCACATTGACGGCGTGAGTCTTGAGAACGGAGAAGCTATGAAAAAAATGATTCTCGAGAAAATCAAGACCTCAAAAAAGTGATTTTATGGAAGAGCATAGCAACTCTAAAAGGCGTTATCAGCCACCTCTTTTAAATCTTCTAAAAAATATTCCTGTAATAACAGTCATTTTATTATTTCTATTCATTAGCACAACGCCCACAGCTGATTATCAAATCAGAATGAGTGTCACAAATGTAACATTAGTAGTAGTAACATTATTAGTACTTATTTGCGTGGGCATTCTTGCTTTGGATTATCTAACATTGAAAAATACATGGGTTGAAATCGGAGAAGAAGGCCTTGTAATCCAGTGTGGCATAATTGCAAAAAAGAGGTCTTTGCTGCCTTACTCTGATATACAAGATGTTGTTGAAAGCCAGGGAATAATTGAAAGAATAATAGGCCTGAAAAGATTGAAGATCGTAACAATGAGCCAACTCTCAGCTGGTGCCAGCAGGTTGCCCAGCTTTGACCTTAAAACAGCAGAAGTAATTAAGGAAAATGTTCTCCGAAGGATTCACTTGTCAAAGTCTTCTAAAAGCCACCAGATGGAAACGGGGCAGTTGAGGCCATCAGAAGCCTTGGAATCAACAGAAATGATGCAACAAAACATCTTTCCGATTCAGTTCTGGAAAGGAGTTCTATCAATGCTGCTTTTAGGTTTTATTATAACAGTTTTGGTATTAATAGCATCAATCTTTTTTAAACCAGAAGATGGCATCTTCTCAGTTATGCTCTGGATAATAATCCTAAATTCAACTCTTGTAATATGGCCTACTATTCGTCTGGCTTTCACTACATATTTTTTAGGAAGAACACGTCTGGAGATACAATATAAGTTCCTTGGACTCGACAGGGTCAGCATACCTTATGAAAATATTCAAGATGTAGTAGTTTCCACTAGTGTCTTTGAAAGATCTTTTGGTATCGCAAACTTACACGTTGAAACAGGCGCGGTAGAAACTTATGAAAAAGGTGAGCAGCCAAGGGCTGTTATGAATAGAATACCAGCGCTTCTTTTAGACCATGCCTTGCATCTCCGTGACATGATTTTTAAACAGATGGGCTTCAGCACAAAAGAAATAACTCCAACGCTCATTAGCAAGCACCCATTAGAAAAAAGCAAGCCATTGAAGAAGACTGTTAATTTAGCTTTTTATTTGGTCATAGCTTACTTAATAATTTTTTTAAGTTGCCTTTTTATGGTACCTCAGTGGTCAATGCAAGTTTTCGCATACGGGATTGTTATTCTGCTCTTGTTGACAATTGCAAATTATATTCACGAAATTTATTATTTGAAGAGCTACTATTACAATTTCACTGAAGACTGCCTGTTGATATGCAAAGGGGTTTTCAATGTTAAAGAAATTACAATTCCTTTTGATCGCATACAAAATGTTTTTGTTGACCAAGATATATTTGATAGGATATTTAGCCTCTGGGATGTGCATGTATCAACAGTTGCCCCGCAATCAATTATAGAAGGCCATATCGATGGCCTGAATGAGCAGAATGCGAAGGCATTGAAGGAAATGCTGCTTAGTAGGATTAAGAAAAAATAAATTTACAATACAGTTAATTCTCAACGATATTCTTATTATATTTAATAAAGTAATTTTTTTAGGCAATGATGAGGTTAACACCAACAGAGCGTTGGCTGTGAAGAAACAATCCAACCCTGAGCCGGCCAAATATTCAATTTATACTTAGGCTCAACATTTTGCCAAATTTGATAAGCTATTTAAATAACTTTCTAACATCTTTCAACATATGTTTTTCAAAGCTTCGAAAAGATCTGAAAAGGTTTCTTATGCTATTAGAGACATTGTAGTGGAGGCCTCAAAGCTGGAAAGGCAGGGCAAAAAGGTCCTGTATTTAAACATCGGGGATCCGCTAAAGTACGATTTTAGGACACCAGAGCATCTATGGAAAGCGGTCTTTGACTCAAAGCAAAAAGGCGAGAGTTATGCGCCAAGCGAAGGAATAAAAGAGGCACGAGAAGCAATAGCAAAGAACTTTAAGAAAAAAGGCATGAAAGTTGAACCTGAAAATGTTCTTCTCGGCAATGGTTCTTCGGAGCTTATTTGGTTTGCGATGAGCTGCATCGCAAACCCCGGCGAAAACATCCTTCTGCCAAGACCTTGCTATCCGGTTTATTCTGCAGCTTTGCCTTTTTATGATGTGGAAGAAAAATATTATGACCTAGATGAAAGCAATGGCTGGCAGCCAGATATTGATAGCATAAGAAAAAATATTGATGAAAAAACAAAGGCAATAGTTGTGATAAATCCGAACAACCCCACAGGCACAAATTATAGCAAAAAAACACTTCAGGAAATTATAAGTGTTGCAGCAGAACATAAGATTGTAATATTTTCAGATGAAATATATGACGAACTGCTACTTGACGAAAAAGAAAGGCATTATTGCATGGGTGCATTGGCAAAAGATGTTCCTGTAATTGTGGCAAATGGCCTTAGCAAGAATTACTTAGCTACAGGATTTCGCATGGGTTGGATTGCACCAAACGAGTTCTTGCTACAAAACTCTGATATAATGGATGCAATTTCGAGATTAGCAAGGGCAAGGCTTTGCGCAGTGCATCCTTTCCAGTATGCAATAAAGCCAGCTCTTGAAGGCAGCAAAAAGCATATAAAAGATGCAATTAAAAAACTCAAGAAAAGGCGTGATTTTTCTGTGAAAAGGCTAAATGAAATAAATGGCATAAGCTGTGAAAAGCCAAACGCTGCATTCTATGCATTCCCAAAAATAGATCTACCTGTTAAAGATGATAAGGAGTTTGCTTTGGAACTCTTGCGCGAAAAAGGAGTTTGTGTTGTTCACGGCTCCGGGTTTGGTCAAAAACCTGGAACAAAGCATTTCCGCATAGTTATTCTTCCGCCTTTGGAAATTCTTGAAGAGGCCCTAAATAAGATTGAGGAATTCACAAGGTCATTGAAATGAATAATGAGCTTGACAAAGACTCCAAAAAGAAATGTTCTATTGTTAGTAAGCCAATATTGTACCCTTGGTGTTCAGCACACAGAGGATTTCCGTCGATATTTGACATTTCACTTTACGAATGCCCAAAATGCGGAAGCGCGGTTTGTGGAGCATGCTTATTTGTAACAGAAGAAGTGTAATTTGTAAGAACTGCGCTAAAAATTTAGAAGAGAACCCAAGCCAAAAAGAGTTTAAGTAAAAAAACTGAACCTGAGGCTACAAGAGTTTTCTGAAAAATCGACTCTGGTGCTTATCTGAGCTCCATCTTTGCACAATATTCGCTCAGTTCCTGAACATACCTGAAACACATTTAAAAGCCATGTGATGAAGATTGGCTTTTCAGAATAACAAGTATTGCAAAGCCTTTCACCCTGAACTCCCTCACAAGAGCAGGCGATCTTTGTGCATGTAGTATGTTCGGAAGCAAAAAAAATTGGAATGCTGAAACCAACAATAACAAATCCTAAAATGAATAATGTAACTAAAAACATAATGAAATGTTTTTTACTATTTATAGCAAACACCCCCTTATTTTTATTTTGGTAAGCATTGATCGCACTTTTTAAGTTTTAAAGGTTCACCATAGGCTCTATCGCCAGCATCGCCAAGGCCTGGCACTATATAGCCATGTGAGTTAAGACCTGGGCCCAAAAAACCTTCCTCAAAAACTTCATCATCCAAAGCACATAGAAACACATCTGTGCCCCTTGGAAAAACTTTGCTTATTTCCCTCAGGCCAACAGGGCTTGCTATAACAGCAATTACTTTCCAACTCTTGGCTTTACCAAACCTCTTCAATGCTTCATAAACCGCACACAAACTATGACCTGTCGCTAACATTGGGTCTATTATTATCACATGCTTTCCTTGAATATCAGGTACCTTTGCATATTCAACAACAACACTCAAGTCTTTGTCACGCCAGCAAGAAACAAAAGCTATTTCAACGCTGCTCACCATTGCGTTAAAACCTTCTGCTATAGGCATACCAGCTCTAAGCACTGGCACCACTACGTAATTATCCTCAAGTTTATAACCTTTGGCTTTACCAAGAGGAGTAACTACTTTGAATACTTTTGTTTTGCCATATCTTAACAACTCATAAGTTAGAAGCTCACCCATTCTGCGTAAAGATTGTCTAAAATCAAAACGATTTGTTTTTTTGTCTCTTAGT
>JAWANJ010000038.1:0-3166 GCA_038895395.1 Candidatus Iainarchaeum sp. | reverse complement strand
CTTCAAGAATTAGCGGATGTGTTATAAGATGTATGTGTATACCCTTTCTTTCCAAATTTTGAAGGAATTTTTTTCTATTATAATTTAACCAAGGACTTTTCATTTTAATTATCAACTACACAAAAACCTATTTAAACCCATATGGGATTTACGCTTTTTGCAGGTTTTTACTACTTATGTTGTGGATTTATGGGCAGGATAAGCCATGCAGCAATGTAAAGAATAATTCCCAAACCAAAAGAAACTATTGTTAGCGCAATCCATGCTATTCTTATTATGTTAGAATCTACTCCAAAGTACTCACCAAGGCCACCACAAACCCCGCCAAGCCAGTTGTCTTTACCAGAACGATAAAGTTTTTTTACATTAGATTCTTTTTCTTTCATGTTTTGCACCTCGTCAATTCTAAGGCATTAAATATATCACGTGAGGTGTGTAATTTAGGGTCAACCTCAAAGTCTGGCTTAAAAAGTGCAAAGCTACTTTTCATACCCTTACCAGTTATCATAATTAAAACGGAACTACCTTTTGGCACGTCTCCGCTAAGAATTTTTTTTACTAGACCTGCAAAACCTATAAATGTAGCCTTTTCAGTATCTGACAAAACGAAACCTTTTTCAAGAAGTTCATTTCGTATCCCATATTTATCAACAATTTCTAAAACTTCTTCTGGTTTAACTATGACCAAAAAACCTTGGCTTCCTTTTATAATCTTCCTAAGATACGGATAATATTTCTTTATATTAGTAGTCCATAAAGTTGGTTCAAAAAGTGGTTTATCTGGAAAGTGTGGTGTTGCAACCTCATCGCCTACTTGTTCCAGATCTCTTTCTATGGCATAATGAATTGGTGCGAACTCTGAAATTTCAACTGCTAAAATCTTTGGTATTTTTATCCTGCCTTTAGTCCATTTATTTAACCTCTCCATTGCATAATAGAAACCTATTGCACCCATTCCAGCTGAAATAGTCTGAACATAAAAGTCAAAGTTTCCACCGTTCAAGTATCTAATTTTTGGTACTTTCTTTTTTAATATGGCTTCTCCAATCTCGTAGCCAATAGTGGCATTTGCCTCGCAACGCTCGTAGAAAGGAGAAATTTTTGGAAAATCAAATTCAGCTGCAAACTTTTCCGCAACTTCTTTAACGTCAATTGGATGTCCTTTAACAGCAATAATCTTATTTTCCAATTTTTTTGAAGGCATTAAAAGTTTATAAGTGCTTATAGATGGGATAAAACACCAGGATTTAATACCGGCAAGGCCAGCATAATAAGTTACAGATATTGCAGTATTTCCAGTAGATTGCATGACAACATTTTGCTGCCGATATTGCTTACTTAAAGATATTACATAAGAACCCTCCCTGTCTTTAAATGTTCCAGTAGGATTTACGGTTTCTAATTTTGCCCAAATATGAACACCCAAAGCTTTGCTGGCCTTTTCTAAGTAAATTAAAGGAGTATTTCCTTCACCATCAGACACAATGTTTTCATCTTTTATTGGCAAAAGAGCTTTATATCGCCACATACTTTTTATTTTTTTGTTTATACTTTTTAGGAAATTAACATTTCCTACAATTGTGCTTTGTAAATCATTGCCACATAGCGGACATGATGGGATTCTACAAGAAGAATAATGAGCACGGCAGTTTTTGTTTGTGCACTCAAGAAGGAAAATCGGGTACTTTGAATCCAAAATACGTTGTATATAAAGCCCTTTAGAAATATCTTTGGGGTTATTTTCAATCAAGATATCTGCACTTTCAGTTGGCTTGTATTTTTTTTGATATTCATCATATGATCTCTCATAGACGTCCTCATAAAGCATTTTTGTTTCTTCTCTTGGTCTAAAAACCTTTTTCTCGTCACGAATCATCGCAGCTTGTTTTGCCAATTCTTTGTCAGTTTCTAAATATATCTTCAAATCCCATTTTTTCTTTTTTGTGGCGGATACATAAACCCCTTCAACAATAACAACCGAATTATGGGTCAAGTGAAGTACTAGCTTGCCATTAGTGTCACCCCTTTCGTTAAACTGATAGCAATCCTCTATAACAACCTTGCCAAGTCTTTTTTCTAAAGCAATTATGACTTTGTCTGAATGTTTTTTTCTCCAGTGAGCTGGAACTGGCTTTTGAGAAAGTGAGTTGAAATAAAAATGATCTTTACCAAATTTTCTTGCATTGTAAGCTTCTTCTTTTAGTTTAGCTCTAAAGCTCCTATCTGTCCAAGATATATCAAGCGGAAGTAAAACTGGCTCAAGACCAACAGCGATAAGATATTCCTGTAAAATTTTTGTAAAATATGTTTTGCCACCACCGTGGTACCCTTCTACTGCTATCCAAAGTTTACCTTTCTTGTTATTTCTCATGCTTTTAATCTTTTCAGCAATAGTTGCACAAATATGACTATCAGAAAGTTTTTGGAAAGTCATTAAATTTGAAATTGCCTCACTAATTTTGGTTAAATCTTGTTTACCATCACCAAATATTGCACTACCTGCAGTAACAACATCTGCGCCAGAGCCTATGATTGCTACAAGTGTTGCACCCGCTTTAAGACCACCATCGACCGTGATCTTATAATTAAAGTTTTTTTCAGATCTTAGTTCTTTTAGTTTTTTAACATAATCTAATATGTGATAAGCCAGCTGTTGTCCTCCAAGACAAGGATATGTGCCACACACTGAAACTATTTTTAGCATGCTACCATGCACTTTAACGAATTTATAGAAACTATTGAAATTAACATCAGGTCTGATCGAAATTCCAACATTTGAAGTTTTGTTTACTTCTTTCAAAGCATTAATTAATTCGTTTTTATCCTTGAAGGCCTCCCAATGTACTAAAATTGCATCTGCCCCGCTAGAAGCCCACTCAACTAGAAAATCTACACTTGGTCTATGACACATTAAGTGTACATTGATTTCAACTTTGATTCCTTTTTTATTTCCAAATTTCTTAATAAATCGCACCAATTTTGGGGTAAAAAAGCTTTCAGTTATCTCAGAGCCTTTCTCTAGTATACCCTTGCCTTTTGAAAGTTCTGGAGCATAATCTATATGTATTGAAGACGCTCCTCCTTGTAAAGCCAAAATACAATTTTTTGCAATTTTTTCTTTACTAAGGTTTTTTAAAGGAAGAATTGAAGCACTAAGGTGTATGTT
>JAWANJ010000037.1:0-8791 GCA_038895395.1 Candidatus Iainarchaeum sp. | reverse complement strand
TAATAAGTATAGAGGTTATTATTTTTATCTTTTTTAACTTTAACAAAACCGCTTAATGAAATCAATAATTTCCACAGTTGTGTTGCAAATAATCATTAAAAACATTTAAATATTACCTTTGCGTAATATTACTTAGATTTTAGGGTGATCAAATGATAAAAAAAAGGGTTTATTATATAAGTGAAAAAAATGTACACCTAGTGAGGCTAATTGGTTCTTTCATGTTTTTCGGAGCTGTTCTGATGGTCTTGTATTCAACAGCAATGCTTTTCGAGGATTGGGAAGCCCTCAAGAGATATGACCGTTGCTCTTCGATGACAATTGAGGTCTCTAGACAAGAGTGCATTGAATCCTTTTATAGGGTAACTGGGGTTTATCCTACTGGCTATACCCTCAACCTAAAACAAAAATTCATGGTTTTCATAAAACCCATTGCAATGTTGCTTTTCTGGTCAATAGTTTTCTTTGCTGGTTTGTTGCTCTATGGGTGTAAAAAAATAAGTTTAACATTCTACGAGATAGAAAGAGAAAGCCTGCTGCATTCAAAACCAAAGCTAAAGGAAGAGGCCAAGCAAAGAATGCAAGAAAAAACGGAGGAAAAAAAGCAAGAAGGTAAAAAATAAAAGCAGATGCTTTTACTAAATCTCTGTTAGCCTTATGCTTTTGGGTTTTGTATCAAGTTTACCTATTTTAGCTCCAACTATTTCTGTTACGCCGGCGTTCTCTGCGGCTTCAACAAGCCTTTTCGTGATTATGCCATCAAGAACAATTGCCTTTGCTCCTTTGACTTCACCTATTGTCTTTAGAAGATCTCTAACAGTCACTGTAGCAAGCTCCTGCATATTATCACCAAATATTTTAGCTTTTAAAGTTCCCCGAAGTTCTTCCATTATTGCGGCATAAGGCGATGGTTGTTCTTGTTGTTTCTCAACAGGCTGTTTTACAATATTTTCAAGTTCATGATAAACACTTTCTGGAATCTCTTCAGTGACTTGTGGGCTTACTTTGATCTCACTTGCTGGAACTTTCTTGCGTAAGGCCATTACTATTTCTTTGTTTGTTAGTTCTTCAACCTCTTTACCTTCAGGAGCTTTTGCAACATAGTCAACTTTTGCAAGCTGCATGAGTTTTCTAAGTATAAGCTCACCACCACGGTCACCATCAACAAACGCTGTAACCTTTTTGCGCTTTGATAACTCAATTATTGTCGGCGATATCTTTGAACCATCCATGCCAATTACATTTCTTATGTTGTTTTTTAGAAGTGTTAACACATCTGCGCGACCCTCAACAACTATGATGTGATCTGACTTTTCAACAGCATCGCCAGCAGGAAGTTTATCAGGCCCGTATTCTATAAGAGCCGAAGCTCTTAGGCGTTCTCTAACTGTTTTTATAAGCTCTTCGGTTTCAGGTATTTGCTCGTGCATTGCCTTCTCAAGCAATTCTTGTGCTCTAGCAATTATTTGTTCCCTCTTCCAAGTTCTCTTGTCTTTTATGTTCACAACCTTGAAAGTAGCATTGCATGGCCCAACTTTGTCAACCGTTTCAATTGTTGCTCCAATTATGCAAGTTTCCACAATGTCTAAAGAGCTTGGTACTACAAGATTACCCGTGGTTATGCCGCCCTGAACATTCGCAATGATCTCTATTCTTCCAATCTTGCCATTTTTTTGTAATTCCCTAAGATCCAAGTCTTCGCCAAGAAGACCCTCGCTTTGGCCAAATATCGCACCAACAATATCATGTTTGTCAACAACTCCCTCTATCTTAAACACAGCGCTTATTTCATATTTTGTGGAATTGATATATGTTTTAGCCATCATTTCACCTCTTTAAAATTTCGTAGAAGTAGGCAATCCGCTTATAATTGTGGCTGAAAAATTGATATTAAATTGAAAAAATTAACATGACTGTAACTGCAAAATTAACTGTGCGTTTTTTGATTGCCTTTTTCTACTCATCTCAATATTAATATATCTATATTACTCTGAAAGGTTTTTTAAGAGTGACTAAGGCCAAAAATTATTTTGTTGGCATGTCTATGTTAGCGTCTTTTGTTAGAATTTTGCCACTTCTAGTTGTAAATTCCATAACTATCTTGCATTTTTCGTAATCCGGCGTGGTCTTTGATTTTGGAGTAAGATTGACATCTGAATAGTTTACCCCAAAATAGTAGCTCAAACCTTCCCCCAGGTATGGGTTTGTAAAAACAAACTCAGCTGGTTTTATCGACCTAAAATCTTCAAAAATGACTTTGCCATCAGAGTTGTAAATTCTAGTTTTCAATTCCCCAGCCGTGGAAACAAATGTGTAGCCCTTAATAAACCTTACTGTTAGCACAAAACCTCTTGGGTTTACAGAATAGTAGATTCCTTCTATTGCTTCAGGATCACATGAATAGTTCTCCGGATTTCTAAGCTCGAGCACATTGGTGGTTTGTGGAAGGTTTTTGCATTTTGCAATGCTTGACAATGTATTTCCCTTGGAATTTGTAAATTCAACAACAACATAACCTCTGGGGTCAACACTCTTGTTTATATCGCTTCTCATAATCTCTTTGGTATAGGAAAAATTGTTGAAGTCTGAAGCTCCAACGTAGAAGGTCTCATGGTAGAGAACTTTATCAAAGAAATTTCTTACCTCAATCCTTACAACACCATTTTCAGCAATAGCATTGCCTTCCTTATCAAAAAGCTTGAAATTTACTACAAGCGAATTTGAGTCATCAACAGAAACATTTAGGCTTTCAGCAACGCTAGTTTCAGGTCTTGGGACTGCAGTTTCAGTTGGTTTTGGAGGTGTTTTTGTTGTTTGAGTTGCTATTGGTGAAGGTTTTTCTTCCATGATTGGTTTTTCAGAAGAATGTGTTTTGTTAAAGAAGATGCTATAAACAAAAAAACCAGCACCTAGCATGATCAATCCTAACAAGGCAACGGTTAGAAGCATGTTTCTTTTTTTTGGTTCTTTGGCAAACTCCTCACTGGATGTTTCCCCATATATTTTGAATATCAAAAAAACACCCTGCATGCAATTAATACATTATGCCACTTAAAAAAGCTTTCGCATAACATAAAAAATTTGATGGGAAGATATAGCAAAGGTGCCAACGCTGAAAGAGAGCTTCTTGGCCTATTCTACAATGCTGGCTTTGCCGTTGTTCGCGTAGCAGGCTCAGGTGCCTCAAAGTATCCTGAACCAGACTGCCTTGCATTCAGAAAAGATAAAAAATATGCGTTTGAGTGCAAGGCACGTTCAGGAAAATACCTAAACATTCCTAAAGAGCAACTAGAAAGCTTTGTCGAATGGGCCAAACAAGCGGACCTTCAAGCATACATAGCTTGGAAGATTCCGAGAAAAGGTTGGCTTTTTATCAAACCAGAGCATCTTGTTCCTAGAAAAAAAGGGTATGCAATTGACATCAACAGAGCTATTGCAATTGGTAAAAGCATAAACCAACTTGTAGAAATAAAAAATAAAGGGGTGAAAAAATGAACTTAGAGGAAGAAAAGCTAAGCACACTGAAAAAGATTCATCTAAACACACAAGCTTTGTTAATACTGAACGCGATTATAGTTGGGCTGCTCTTTGCAAAGTTTTTCTTTTAAACAATCGATGCGCTAAAGAGCATCACAGTGCCAGTGATTGCAATTGTGATTATAAGTACTAAAATATCCATTGTCATGTACTGAAACTGTGTAACTAGCAAATACAAAGAGGTCACATAAAAAGCAAGACTCCCCAAAACTAGAAGCAAAGCCACCCACTCGTTTTTTGTACCTAAGCGGCGCATCTTCATATCTTTAACCTCTTGTCTCAGCGCAGAGACCTTTTCTTCAATACTTTTTATCTTTTCAAGTGCACTATCATTCAGATCATGTAACATCGATATGTCTCTCTTTAAATCCTCACGTATTTCCGCCAAGCCGCCACGCAGCTCACTGCGCATTTTACTTTCAAGATCTTCCCTAATCTTTATAAATGATTTTTCAACATACACCTCTAGCTTAGGTAGCTCATTGTTTATCTGCTCTCTCGCTATTTTTCCAATCTCCGCTTCTAAAAGAGCAAAAGTGTCGGCTTGTGATATCAAAAGCAGTCGTCTTGCTTGGCTTTCAGTTAAACCAGTTTCTATAAGCGTGCGCACTATTGCTTCTTCGCTTTCACCAGCACGCATCATGTTTTGTATAATTTTCACGATATTTGTTTCTCTTTGCTTTACTAAACCTTCACTTTTCTCTTCCAAAAAAACCACTCTAATTTATTTCTATATTTTTTGAAATTTCTTTTCTGAAGAACTCCCCATGAACCACAAATGAAACTTCAGTATTGCCTCTTTTGATTGGAAAAAAATCAAAGGCTACCTTACGACATCCGTTTGACTTTATATTCACTAATATAGTTTTGTCGTTGCCTTTTATAAAGGTTTTGTCATGCCTCTCTGAAACTGTTGCAAACACATCTTCTGATGTCCTATTACAAATATTTAAATAAACATTAAATGGCATACCAGCAAATGCATTTTCTTGCTCAAAATCCAGAGTAATAATCTCGGTAGGAGCTTCTAATGTTAGGTAATATTTTGCCTCTCTATGGAAAGGAGCTTTTGCAATAACAAAGCCAACTCGTCTTTCTGAAGGTAAAACAATTCTTGTGAGCTGCGACGGCAATAGCTCGACTATACAATCAACAACAAAACCAGAATCGGTTTCAACAGTTATGTTTTTTATCATATGGCTACTTTCATTTTTTAGATAAAGTTTTCCATCAATTACTATAAATTTTAGTCCAGGTGCAAAAAAAACAAGATAAACTATAAGTGAAAAGTATGCTACAAAAATAAGTGAAAACAAAAGAAGTGAACGCCTAATTTTTTCATCCATAGTTAATATAAATAATTTGCCAAATTTATATTTTTATCTATTATCTAGTTCTCAATAATTTTCCCATTATAACAGCTTAAGCTTTGAAAATAAAGCGTCAAGTTTTTCTGATGGTGCCGGACCAGATGCAAAACAAGTGATTGTGCCCGGATCGACTTGTGTAAGACCAGCGTCTTTTATTATAGCTGATGGCACAACAGCCTTTGCTTTGTTATAAAGTTCAACAAGGCTTTTTTCATCTTGCACTTTTAGTACAACCTTTGCTTTCCCGCTTTCATTCCAAAGTTTTGCCCAATCAGGCCTTTCTCTAACAACTTTTTCATAGGCTTCAAGAGAAGCATGAGCCACCTGGGAAGCAATCTTACCTTTGCCTAATTTTAGGTCTGTTCTTACAACTATGACTTGTTTTATCTCAGCCATACTTAAAAAAAGAACACATTCTTCTTAAAAATTAGCTGTAAAATAAAAAAACTGAACATAAAACAGAATATTTTTTAAACAGAATATTTTTTATATTACTTAAATATTAATTATACTCATGCGACTTAAAAAAATCCTTAGACCTCTGCTACTTGGATTACTCTTACTGCTAATCTCAGCTAATTGCTTCTCTTCTTTAGACTCAGACTTAGATCTAGTTCCAGACGAACAAGAAATTTTAGACAAAACTAACCCAAACGACCCTGGTGATAATGCACTGACCCTAAAGATTTATGGCGAAGTTGTGCTTGGCAACACAGTAACCATGGCAATTGAGCATCCAACGCTTGGAAAAATAAAAGACATTGAATTTTCAATAAAATCAAAGACAAAAACAGTAAACCTTAACAGTGCAAACAGTGGTGAAGTTACTTACACTATTGAAGAAGCAGGTCCACACTACATAAGCGCAAAGAAAAACAACTTTGCGTTATACCAACAAATGGTTCCTGCTTGTGGTTATGAACAAAAAGAAGCAACCATTTTACCTTTTGTTGTTCTTTTTACTGCTAACTTCACAAATCTTACAATAGCACTCATACTATTTTTGCTTTTCATTATGATCATGCAAGCATATCTGATAAATTCAGAAGATTTAGCAGCATTGTTTGCAGGATTTTTAGCTTTTGGTGTTTTTTATGTAAATCAAAGCATGCTTCTGCCAATGCTATCAACCGAAAGGCTGATGGTTCAAATTTATCTGTTGGTTGAGCTTGTTGTTGGTTTGTTCACAATACATCTGACAAAAACAGATGCTATGAAAAGAATTGCTGAAAAAGCAGCACATGCAAAGAAACCAAGCGAAGGTTTATTCAAAGGTCTAATTTCTTTTAAGAAAAAACAAGCAAATGAACTTGAAAGAATTAACATGCTCAAAAAAGATATAACTATTGCAAAAAGAGGTCTAAGCAATGCAATTCTAGAAGCCAAAGTTGCAACAGACTCTGCAGAGTTCCAAGAAAAAATGGAAAAGATTAGTGAGCATATAGAAAGACTCCAAAGAAACCTCCAAGAAACCAAGTTAATGAAAGAAAACGCCATTAGAAAAACTTCGAAAACAATCGAGGATATACAAGCCGAAAAAGAACTAGACCTTATGATTGAAGATATAAGTAGAATTCTTGCAACAGAGCTAAATATAACTGAATTGCCAGAAACAATTGAGCCTGTAAAAGAGAAAAAGACATTGTTTGGAATTCTCGCAACAAAACTAAAAAAGCCATCAAAGACTGAGCTAGAAAAAGCAAACGTTTGCATATCTCTTTCAGATACATATGGCCAAGCTTTGAATGCTTCAAATGCAATTTTCTTTGTTGGGAACAAAGAAATAAAGCCGATTAGAACAGTTGCGGAAAAAGCCTACTTTTATTTTTCTGCTACAGTGGTAGAACTTTACGTTAGATATTTGGGTTTTATTGACCAATATCAAATGATAGAAACAAGTGATGTGCTAGAAGAAATTCAGATAAAGATGAAACACTCTTTATCACTCACTATTACTGACGTAACTGGCAAAGAGCTAAGAGACGCATTCATAACTATAACTGATGAATCTGGAAAAAAAGTTGAAGATATATACAAGAACAGCATATGGAAGACACCCTCGCCTGCAAATGCATCAGATGGCACTGCAGCAATTGCGCTTAATCCTACACAAATCAAGGGAAACATCCTAAAGATAAATATAGTGAGAGCAGGTTTTAAGAGCAAAGAAATAATTATTCCTGCTTCAAAAATTTCAACAGAAGAACAGCAGTCTAAAGTCATAATGCTAGAAAAAGGTTAAAACATCTATAAAAACCAAAAACTTTACTGGTTGCTATCGTAGTACAAAAAGTAATACCTGTTACCATATTCTTTGGTTCTGCCTTTAACTAAAAACCAGAGCTTTGAAAGCCCACTTTCTTTTTCGTAAGAAAGGTCCCATTCAGTACCCTTTTTAAGAGAATCCAAAACACTTCCTGAACCCAAACTTGCAACCTCTACAAGGTAAACACTTTCAATATTTAAATCACAATTTTTGCAGCCAACAGATGCAAATTCATACGAAAAATTAACGTCAATTGAAACATTTACATCTTCTCTGCTATAGCGACCAGCATTGAAAGCTATAGGTATCCTATACCTTAGCTGAGTTGAAAGCCATTCCCTTTCCTCAAGATTTTTTACAGAAACCTTTAAAGTACTTGGGTTAAAAACAAATAAGCGGTTAGCAATAGCAACCTGTGTAGCAACTTTTGTACTTTGAGCGTTTCCAGTTGAAATGAGCAAATCACATTCTGGCCTGGAATAATTTAAGGTTGTGTAAATTGGCTGATCTTTTCTATATGGCAATAAATCAAAATAAAGATAATATTTTTTGACACTGTTCGCAGGCATTATGCCTGGGATTTGCCATTTAACCGTTGCTGTTTTTGCGCTTTCGGAATATGCAACATGGAATGGTACTGGGTCTATTTCACTAGTGTTTTTGTCATAATCAACAGGATAGAAGCCACTATATTCTATCAATCTAAAGCTGTTTGAGTCCACTTCCCCAATAACATTTAAATCATTCAATACTTTGTTAAAATCTATGTTAGTCTGTACAATTTCATTTGTTCTTGCACAATTAAGTGAATTAATAGTAATGGGTATGCGATAGTGCCACCAGTAGTCATCATCTTCATTGTAATCCCACCAAAAATCTGAACTTAACACACCTATAGAGTCACCAACTCGCCAATTTGCTGCAGAGCTTAAAAACCCTACCTGAACCGCAGGTGGTGTATCCACCCAGAACTCAGGAACATTATAAAAAAATAACAAACCGAAATTTTTATCCGAATCACCAACAATAGCAAGCCACTTCGAGCTTTTTAGCACCGACATGTTCATATCTGGATAGCTTAAGGTAACATCAGCAATGTTAGAGTCAAGATAGTTTATCATTGTTAAATTGCTGCCAATGTTGGCCTCAAGGTACGGTGTTGAAACTACAATCGTACCATCAGACATTGATGTGACATTAAGCTCTGATTTTTCATCATAGTTTGGCTCTATCGGTTTTCTGGAAAGCAAATATATGCTATGGAGCTCTTCTGGTGGAACTACAACAAAAAGCTTGTTTGAATAGGTGTCAAAAGGCCTACTTGCAAGATAATTATAATCCGCGTTCATGTCAAGTTTAAGCACAATTGGATAATAGCCGTTGCAGTCATAGAGCTCTCCATTACAATCGCTCTTAAGAAATATTGCTTTTACGTCAACAGAGTGTGTAACCTTGCTCAAGATGTCCTGTAACTCAGTTTCAGTAATGGTTGGCATATTTATTGACATAAGCCAAGGCACTGAAACGAAAAGACTGACTATTAAAAACACAAAAACAACAGAACTTATTATCCAGTCAGTTGGACTCATGATTGCACCTTTGCATATATGTACTTCTT
>JAWANJ010000036.1:4208-9574 GCA_038895395.1 Candidatus Iainarchaeum sp. | reverse complement strand
ATGACGCAGAGCCAAGTTCATCAAATTACTTTGTTGCTAAAGGCATACAAACTTATACCTGCGCAGATGTTAATGATAGTAACAGCATATATTTCCATATAAGGGCTGTTGACTTTGCTGGAAACCTCGGCGAAACAGAACACAAGGGTCCTTTTTGGGTTGACACGCATGAACCAAGCGTATCAATAACATTCCCTATAGATGGAGGTTATTATAATTCAAACAGTTGGCCTGGACAGATAACAGGAACAGCAAGCGATGAGCTTAGTGGAGTTGAAAAGGTTAGGGTGGCAATATACGCTTACAAAGATCCGAGTGGGGATCCTATACTTGGTTGGTGGGATGGAAATGGGTGGCAAAGTGAAGAAATTTGGCTAGATGCAAATTATTATATAAGTAATGGAACGTGGAGTTATAATATAGATGCAAATGCATTTAAAACTTTACATGACACAAATGGCGATTTTAATTTTGTCTCAATGGTTTGGGTTTTTGACAAAGTGGATAATAATAACGCTGATTTTGTAGAGAGTATTTGGGATCAGACACCACCTAGTATTGTTAGTGACTTAAATTCGAGTACTCACCAAATAGAACAGTGGAGTAACATCAACGACATCACTTTCACCTGGACTGATCCTGCAGATGAAGATTTAAATGGTTTTTACGTTTTGTGCAATGAAGCGGATGACGCAGAGCCAAGTTCATCAAATTACTTTGTTGCTAAAGGCATACAAACTTATACCTGCGCAGATGTTAATGATAGTAACAGCATATATTTCCATATAAGGGCTGTTGACTTTGCTGGAAACCTTGGTGACACAAACCACATAGGTCCTTTCTATGTTGATACAACACCGCCAGAGTCAGCAGTAACAAACTTAGCTGAAGATTATTATGGCCCTTCGATTTTTAGCTGGCCTGACCAGATAACAGGAACAGCAAGCGATGAGCTTAGCGGTGTTGATAAAGTTTGGGTTGCAATATGCTACACTCAAGGAGAAATTGTTTTGTGCTGGGACGGCAACAACTGGGAGACCCCCACAGAAGATGTGATCTGGATTGAGGCAACTTACAACAATGGAACATGGAGCTATAATATAAGCGAAGAAGCATTTGAAGGACTTGATGGCATTGAATTTGAAGTAAGCGTTACGGCAAGTGATGAAGCAGCAAATCAAGCGGAAGGAACTGGGGACAGCTTTACTTGGGATAGTGGGGCGCCTAACTTGAGCGTGAATCCATTTGCTAAGCAGTACTATGGCTTTTGGAGTTGGCCTGAAATTGACTCGGTAACAGGAACAGCAAGTGATGATATTAGCGGAATTTACATGATAGCACTAACTTTCTGCTACACTGAATATGAAACTGAATACTGCTGGTGTGGTGAGACCCTTGGATGGGGCGATGAATGTTCGCCAGTTGCACTCCCGACAGAATACAACGAAAATGACGGAACATGGAGCATGAATGTGGATGCTGGAATATTTTACAATGAGGGGCTTGATGGAAAGCAGATTAATGCGATTGCCGTAGCGATTGACAATGCTAAAAATGAGAGTGAAGAAGCAATTAAAAGCTTTATTTGGGATGAGACAGCGCCAGAGGTAACAATCGATGAATTTGATGCAATATACGGCCCAGGAATTTGGCCTGACCAGATAACAGGAACAGCAAGCGATGAAATTAGCGATATCAACTTTGTAACACTGAAAATTTGCTATACGAATGGGTCCACTTATTGCTGGAACGGGTTTGACTGGGGTGAATCGGAAACAATTGTCTACCCAACATACAACGCAGAAAGTGATACTTGGATTTACGATATTAATCATGACGCATTTGAAAATTTGAACGGAATCCAGATAAATGTCATTGCAAATGCAGTTGACAATGCCTCAAACTTCCTCTCAGAGCCAACCAGTGATTCATTTATTTGGGACGGAGAAGGGCCTGAATCATCAGTTCACAATCTTAATGAGTATTATGGCCCCGAAAATTGGCCTGGAACCATAACCGGAAGCGTTACTGACGAACTGAGCGAAGTTGGAGAGGTTAGGGTTGCAATATGCTATGAAGATGAAGAAGAAGATGTTTGGTGCTGGGACGGCTACAACTGGGAGACCCCCACAGAAGATGTGATCTGGATTGAGGCAACTTACAACAATGGAACATGGAGCTATAATATAAGCGAAGAAGCATTTACAGGGCTTGATGGTCATCAGATAGTTGTAAGGGTAAAAGCATCTGATAGCGTTGGCAATGAAAAAGAAGGCAACAGAGACAGCTTTGTTTGGGATGAGACAGGGCCAGTAGTAACAATTGACGATTTGGAAGATTACTATGGACCTAATAGCTGGCCTGACCAGATAACAGGAACAGCAAGCGATGGAGACAATGGCAGTGGTGTTGAGCTTTTGGTTTTGACTCTATGCTACGCTGAAAATGGAACTGAATACTGCTGGAACGGAGATACTTGGGCAGAAGGTGAACCCGCACCACTATACCCTGACTATGACGAAGAAAACGAAGAATGGTCGTTAGATGTAATTGCTAACCTTTTTGGGGGCCTAGGCGGAAAACAGATTGATGTCAGTGTTGTGGGAGTAGATATTGTTGGAAATGAAAGTGATCCAGTTGAAGCCAGCTTTGTTTGGGACGAGACAGCACCGACTGTGGATATCAACCCAATAGAAAGCACATGGACTGGAGAGCCAATTGGAGTTGATATTATAGCAAGTGATGAAGAAAATGGCAGCGGAGTTTATGCGTTCTACTATGTGATGGTGATGGTGGAGAAAGAAGATGAATGCCCTGCTGTTGGTAGCGATGATTATACAGAGGTTAAGGCAATTTCTGGAAGATTAACAATTCACCAAGACGGCGAGTGGAACATTTGCGCATATGCTAAGGACAATGCAGGAAATGTGCCCACAGAGCCAACAAGCACAGGGCCATATCAGTATGATGCAGGCGCACCTGTTCTTGAGGAAGAAGGAAGCATGTATAGCCATGCAAATAAGGTATTGGCTTTGCTCTTCGACGATGAGCTAACAGTGTTAGCTGATGAGCCAATTATCTATGTATCTTATGACCCTGAGATAGAGGGCTTTGCAATTGATGAAGGCGACATATGCTCTATTGGTGGAGATGAAAACAACTTTGTTGTGTGCATCCTTAGCACAGTGCACAGAGACCTAATACAAAGCTGGTATCTTGAAGGCCACAGGGAGCTTTACATCTTTGTTGGCGCTGAAACTGTTGAAGACAAGGCAGGAAATCCGAACCCAGACACAACAACAACAATCACTGGCGAAGCTTGGACGCCACAAGGACAAGGTAAAATTGTCTTAGAACAGGGCTGGAACTTTATTTCAGTGCCTTTGCCACTGGCCAATGACAGCACTGAAGAAGTGCTTGGCCTTGAGGAAGGAGACGCAGTTTATTATTACTTCAATGGTTCCTGGATTCAGCCAGAAAAAATAGAGCCACTTAAAGGATACCTCGTATACAAAGCAACCCCAGGCACTAGAGATCTCAACTATGATTATGACTGCAGCATACAGCAAGTGCCCCCAACAGTAACTGTTGTTGGAAACAAGTGGAATATGATTGGGTCACCTAAAGGCGGTGGTGAATCTGGCGAAATTGCGATAGAACAATTCCTGAACCCACAGCTCTACAACTATGTTTCAGATAGGATATTTACATACAGCAATGACCTTGGTTCTTACATATTGGTAACTGACAGTGTAAATGTAGGAACCGGCTACTGGGTATTCTTTAGGAGCACAGCCACAATTCCAGGAACTCCTTGCTACACAGATGAAGAGGTTTAAAGCTAAGGCCCCGCTAGGGGCTTTTTATTACTTTTTTTATTTTTAACTTTTTTGCTTTGCAACAGGTTACCAATTTGCGATAGTTTTATTTAACTTTGGCAGGTTTTAGTGATATTATGCAAAGAAGTATCATGGGGTTTTTTTGCTTGCTTGCTTTTTCTTTTTCAATGTTTTCATTAATTTCAGGCCTCGTTTCATCCCAAAAACCTCCTGAAATTCCTTTGCTACCACATTCTTTTTACGGTGAGGTAAGAATAGGAAATAACCCAGCACCTGCTGGAACACACATATTTGCTTTTATAGATGGAAGCTTAAGAGGCCAAATTGAAACAGAAAAAGAAGGTTTTTATGGTCCGTTTCCTAAGCTATCAGTTGAAGGCACATCAATTGATCGAGGAAAGATTGTTATATTTTGCATAGAGGATCTCTTGGCAGAACAAAAGGTTTTATGGCAACCTGCACAAGTGGAGCGTTTGGATTTAAGCACAACCCAACGCAAGTGTCCATTTAATCCATTTCCTACTCCAGTATCAACGCCAACACCAACTGTGACAATAACAGCAACACCTACTGCAACAATTACTCCAAGTCCTGAAGCAGGTAGTGGAGGTAGCGGCACTGGAGCCACTGGTGGTGCTGGTTCAGGTAGTCCTGGAGGCACACCTGGAAAAACTCCAGCCCAAGAGATAAAGGAAAAGGTAGTTTTTGAGCATTCTATGAAATGTTTGCAGCGAGAAGACCTTGGTGGCTTTTTAACCTTTATAAAAAGAGAGCAGAGAAAGAAAAGCATAGAGAATCTTCAAAATAGCATAGAAATTGAAAGAAAGTTGACTATAAAAGAAATGACTCAAGGCACAAAGAAATGGTTTTCAGTAGAGGTTAATCTAATTGTTAAAAATATCTCTTCAAGAAAAATTGAGAATCTTTTCTTAATAGAAGAAGTACCGAAAGAGCTTGCAGAAAGCTCTGACAAAATAAAGAGCAAAAAAAACTTTGCAGTTATAATAAAAGATCCTATCATAGAGTTTTATCTTGGTAGCCTCGCAGCAGGTGCTGAAAACTCTGTACAATACTATGCAGAGCTTGAATCTGAAACTAACTTAGAAAACTTAAAGGTTATCCTTAAAGATATGCAACCAGCAATTGCTTATGAAGTGAAAGAAAGTAAAAATTGTGATGATAATGAACCTTGCACAATAGATGAGTATAATGAAGAGCTTGGCACATGCCAGTACGCTGTGCTTCCTGACGGCACAACTTGCGGTATTGACAAAGAATGCAAAGCCGGGAAGTGTGTTGTTGTAAAAGAAACACCAAAAGAAACAACTGAAACTACAAAAGAGCCAACTGTTCCACAAAAAGAAGACATGGACGCAGGACAAGAATCTTCATTGGTAAATATATTGGCAATAGTAATTGCATTTTTTGTTGTTGTAGGAATAGCGTTAGGAATATATATATTAATAAGAAAACATAAATAATACATAATACATAAAACAAATTGAGGGGAAGTATTAAGTTTGTAAG
>JAWANJ010000036.1:0-4198 GCA_038895395.1 Candidatus Iainarchaeum sp. | reverse complement strand
GCTATTTTTGTGTTTTTTCAGCCTTTTTTTGGTGTATATGCACAAACATGGTTTACTGGAAGAGTTAAGGTTAATGGCCAAGATGCACCTGTTGGCACAACACTTGAAGGCATAGTTGAAGGCATAGTTGATGGGAGCACTACTGTTACCACTGCTGGAAAATACACGCTGATGGTAACAAATGACATGTGGGCAAATTACATCACATTTAGAATGAAAACCCCGCAAAGGGTCAATGCTGTGGAAAAAACAATCCTTTTTGATCCTGATGTTGATTTGCCCGAAGGCTTTGGCACAGAAGATGAACCATATGTGCTTGATTTGGAATTTGAAGTAGAAATGCCAACGCCTACACCAACTCCTAGTCCAAGTCCGACACCAACAGCTACTCCTTCGCCAACTCCGAGCCCAACACCTACAGCAACAAAAACACCAGTGCCGAGTCCTACAGCAACTACCACGCCAGCCATTCCCGGAGGTGGTGCAGGTGCTGGAGGCGGCGCACCAACAACGCCAAAGGCAACACCAACTCTGACTGTTACACCTACTAAAACACCAACAACGCCAATTGAGGAAAGAAGGGAAACTATATTTGAGTCAGCATATCAGCAAACTCCAAACGTTGAAGAAGTTGCAAGCCTACTTACAAAAGCAGGTTACAGCCAAGAATTTATAAATAGAGCTTTGGGGCAGATAAATTACATAAAAATTGAGAAAACACTAAAAGTTGAAAAAATAGTTGATATTTACAACAATGTACGTTATGAAAGTCACTATATAATAAAGGTTACTAACATGTCTGAAGATATCCTATTTAAAGAAGTGATGATTGTAGAGTACATTCCTAAAAATATTGCAAGAAACGCATCTGAAATAAAATCAAACATGGTGTTTGAAACTGTACAACAAGACCCAATGGTTCAATGGGTCATAAAAGAGCTTGCACCATTGCAATCAGTAACCATTGAATATTGGGTAGATGCAAAGCTAAAATCTGAAAACCTTGCAGAAACAAGGACAATATTCCAAGCAACAGAGGAAAGCAAGGTTGTTGGCACAGCAAAACTCATAGTAAGTGTAAAGGATACTGAAGGTAGGCTTATTGAAGGGAAATTCACTGTTTGTGTGTACAACAATAGCGGTACTAAAGTAAGGGAAGAAACAACAGACAAAGGAAAGGTTGCATTTATACTTTATCCAGGAACATACACAATAAAGGTTGAGGAAAGCCAAAGCTATAGTTCAGGCACTGCGGAGGTTACGCTAAAAGCTGGAGAAACAAGGGCCTTGGATGTTATTGTTAAACTAAAAGCCTTACCTAGACCTACTACTACGCCAACTGTTGGTGTTGGTGCCTTTGATGCTATGCTCTTGCTTTTGCTAATACTGATTGCTTTGGCATTGTTCTTGGTTTATTACTTTGCGAAAAAGAAAAAGCATAGAAAAGCCAAAGAAGAGGTTATGGAAAAAGTTGAGGAAGTTGAAGAAAAGGAAGAAGTTATGCCACCATCTGCCAAAATTATTAGCAAGGAAAAGGAAGAACACAAAGTTAGAAGGAAAAAAATGAAGAAGAAAAGAAAGAAACCACGGAAGCGCATTGAGGAGCATAAGCCAGAAGAAAAGTTCAAAGAACCAGTAGAACTTAAAGAGGTTTCTGAAGAAGTGAAGCCATCTGAAGAAAAACCAACGGAACAACAAGAGGTACAAACTGAACCATCAGTAAGTGAAACCAAGGCAGAAGAGCAAAAAACAGAACAGGAAAAAGTACCGGAAGAAAATAAAGAAGAGGGAACTGGAGATATTGCTATTTAAAATCAATTACATTTTTTAGTTTGCCTTTTTCTATTTCCTTTTTTGTTTTTGCACTCTATACTGCTGCTTATGTTTGTTTTTAAAATCTATTTTTTCTAATTATCTATAGGCTGCTAAGGGGTTGGTAATGCATTTTAGCATAACGGAAGAACTTTGCAAAAACTGTAAAGAAAAAAGTTGCTTGGTCTTATGTCCAAATTCTTTGAAGGAAAACTCATTGAGATGCAAACATTGCTTTCCTGAAGAAGCGCCATGCATGTTAGCATGCAAGCAGAATGCTTTTTACAAGGTAACAGATAGGCTCCTAGCAATAGATAAAGAAGCATGCAACGGCTGTGGTTCTTGCTTAAAGGCATGCCCTTATAATGCAATAAGCATAGTAAATGGTAAAGCAAGCAAGTGCGATCTTTGTTCAGTGTACGAGTTCAACATTGTGTGTATTAGGGAATGCAACCAAGGAGCGATAAGTATAGCCAAAAGCAGAGATGAGGCCTATTTTACTGAAAACGCGTTGGGTTGGAAATGCTTCTCCATAGATGCCAAGGTGAGAAAAATATATAGAAAAAGGCCACTGATAGTGGAAGCTGAAAATTCTATCTGGTATCTTGTACCAATACCTGAGCTTTCAATTGAAGAAGCTGAACTTATAAAAGAGGTTTTGGAAGGTTTTCAAAACAATGGTTACAATAATGAGGAAATTGAGAAGGCTTTGAAACATTTTTGCGCTGAAAATGAGGTACTGCTAGAAGATGAGCAAAAGCGTTACTTGCTGAAAATACTTGAAAGCTGTGTCAATGGTTTTGGGCCTCTGGATAATATTCTAAAAGATGAGGAATTAGAGGAAATAGCACTTATTGGCTTAGGCCCAGAAAAACCAGTAAAAGTTTTTCACCAAATCTTCGGCTGGTGCAACACAAACATATGCTTCACAAGTGAAGATACTGTACGCGCATTAGTAAACAAGATGCTCAGAAACAGTGAGAGACGCCTTACGCTAAACAGCCCTTGTGTAAATGGCGTGCTTCCGGATGGCTCAAGGATAAATGCCACTTTGCCACCAATTTCAGTGGGAGAACCAAGCTTTACGATAAGAAAATTCAATATAAAGCGTTTTACATCTGATGAGCTTGTAAGAAACAAAACTTTTAGCTTGGAACTAATGGCATTTCTATGGTGCGCAATACATACTGATTGTTCAATAATGATTGCAGGCAACACTGGAAGCGGTAAAACAACAAGTTTGAATGCAATTTTTACATTTGTGCCAAAAGATGAGAGAATTGTAATAATTGAAGAAACCCCGGAGCTTCAGATACCACACAAGCATGTGGTGAAGCTTTCAGTTTGTAAGGAAAAAAATGTTGGAATGCATAAACTTATTGAAAATTCACTAAGGATGCGTCCTGACAGGATAGTTGTAAGCGAGATAAGAAACAATGTGGAATCAAAGGCATTTATAAATACTCTGCTTGCAGGCCAAGGAAAAGGAAGCTATACAACTTTTCATGCAAATTCTGCTGAAGACACGATAAAGCGGCTAGAATTTTTAGGAATAAAGAGAATTGACATAAGCGCTTTAGACCTTGTACTTGTGCAAAGGCGCTGGCCTGTTATGAAAGAAGACAGGTGCATAGAAAATAGAAGAATAATTGAGGTTTGTGAGCTTGAATGTGACTCTTTGAATCTGCTCTATGCATTCAACTACAAAAAAGATTCTCTAGAACGTGTTGGCAAAAGCACCAGAACTTTCGAGAAGATAGAAAGAACTTTTGGCAGAAAAGCTCAAATCCTAATCAAGGAAAAAGCAAAAGAATTTGAAGAAAAAATAAGAGAAAGGAGGCCTCTAGTTGATTGGGATGAACGCACTTGAAAGATATCTTTGCAAAAGAAAGGCAAAGCAAATGGATGGACAACTTGCTCTTTTCGTATTATCACTTAGAACCAAACTGCTGGCAGGTCTTACGCTCGAGAGATCATTGGAAAAATTAACTAATGAGCTAGCAGAACCGATAAAGGGTGAGCTCTCAAAAATCCTTAAAGAAACAGAAAAAGGAAAGGACATTAGCGACGCGTTTGCTCATGCTGCATCTCTCACCTGCTCTCTCGAATTTAAAAAGGTACTAAGCCATCTTAACGAGATTGCCAAAAGCGGCTACTCTAGAAAAAACGATACTTTAAAGCTCCTTGGCAAAGAGCTAGCCTCTGTACAAACAACAAAGATAAGGGAATATTCCTCAAAGCTTGCTGTGCTGAGCCTGCTTTTCATAGCCTGTGCAGTGTTAATGCCAGCTCTGTGGCTAGCTTTTGTTGTGATGGGCTCAGCATTTTTTGCACTTGAAATTACAAGCTTGCAGATATTTTTTGTTGTGTGTGTAGTTTTCCCAAT
>JAWANJ010000035.1:0-9599 GCA_038895395.1 Candidatus Iainarchaeum sp. | reverse complement strand
AGCCTGATCAATTCTATGAAGTCAGAACTTGAAGAATTGAGAAAAGCTGAAATCGAGGCAGTATCATTTGAATTGGACTTTTTGAACTCGCCAGTAGCAGGCAACGAGAGAAAGCTTAAGGAAAAAATGATTTTATGCTTTGACCTTTTAGAGCTTATAGAAAATCTTAAGAAAGAATATGAAAATGTACTTACATTGCTCCGATTGGACATTGCGAATGCACAGGATCTTACTATCGATGAAAAAAAATCATTACAGAAGGCGTCTGAAATACCTGAAGAGATGACAAAAATAGATATTTGGTACATTAGCGCAACAAGCATGCACTTCAGCGAAAATATGGAAAATATGTATAACACAGCAGTGCAAAACGCTCTTATCTTTGCAGACGGAATCCACATGCGTATTAAAAGAGATGAAAGCTATAGACTTATGTTTGAAGAAAACGAAACCATTAGAAAAGAGACAAATAACGAATTTCTTACGCTGAAGCAAGCATATGAAACTATAACTAAAGAAGAGTATTATGACAAGTGGATAAACCAAAGTGAGCTCACAATGCTAAAATCAAATTGGGCAAGAGCACAGTCAGCACTCCAAAAAGAGGACTATGACAGCGCAATTTTGTATGCAAAGAAAGCTATGGAAAATGCTTTACGAGTTTATAAAGATGGTTGGGTAAAACCTAGCGATGATCAAAAGGAGGAAATAGCTTATAAGGCCATAATTGCTCTTTTTATAATATTAGCCATAGTTGTGATATTCAGATATGCCAAAAGAAAAGGCCTTTTTTATACGAAAGGCGAAGAATATGAAGAGGTCAATATCAAGTAAATCAAAAAGGACAATTTTTTTGTGTTTAGCTATAATTTTTTTTCTTGCCCCGGTCAAAAGCAGAGTTTTAGCAGAGATAATACCTGAAGGCAAAGATCCACTGGAGCTTTATTACGACGAGGTTGGTCGCTACGAAATCCGTTTAATTAATTTAGGGGATAGCAGCGTGGGAAACCTTGTTTTGAAAGTTGTGGCCAATGGGGATTTAGTTCTAATTGACGGGCTAGCAGAAAGATCAGAACAGATATACAGCTTGGGGCCTATCAATCCAAAAAGTGAGAGAAGGGTTTACATAAAGGTAAAGTGCACACAAAAAACAAGAAATAATTCAGGTGAAACATCTATCACGATTTATTATGGTGATAGAAGCTATTCACATTATGTTGGAACCTATGTAAAACCAATCCAAGGGCCTCTTGAGGTCAAAGCAAACCTAAAAAAGCCCGTTATAAACAAGGGGGAAGAAAACAGGTTAGAATTGGAGATAAAAAATATTTTAGATAGCGAACTTGTTAGAGATGTGTCTGTTTCTGTAAGGTTGTCAGAAGGTTTGCATCCAAATGAGATTTACCAAGTTCTAAGTGAAATTTCTGGCGGTGAGCTTGTTAAAAAAAGCTTTCATTTTAGTTCTTTTCCAGATGCTTCTGGAACGCAACACATAGCAGTTAACGTTTATTATAGAGATTCTCAGGGATATCACACTATAGAAAAGAATCTCACTTTGGAAGTGCAAGATGCTAGATTTGGCGCTGTTGTAATACTGTCCATTGTATTAGTACTTATTATATTATATATGTTCTTTGTTAAAGAAAATCGCACCTTACCTGATAAAAGTAAAGAGGCATAATTAAATTAGTATAATTCCACTATATCGCCGTTTTTAACAGTGTACTCTTTTGCTACCTTTTGACCAGGAAACTTTGTACTTCCCCACACGCGAGCATATCTAAGGTTCATATAAAAATCTTTGTGCAACGCTTTTGCAACATCTTCTATTGTGGAGCCATCTGGCAGAGCAAGTGGTTTATCAGCAATTGGACCAGAAGGTTTTTTTGTGTATATAAGTACTAGGCCAAGTTGGCTGAATATCAAATCCTTTATACTCTCTATTGTTTTTTCATCAAGATTTCTTACTAGAATTGTATTAATTTTTTTGTTTATTTCCTCTGGCACAGATGAATTGGCATACTTATCAACAAGAATTGCTACTGCTTTTTTGTAGGTAACACGTTTGTTCAAGGCAAGTTCTATTTTTTTATAATCCACTGGCTCAGATATTATAATAGTGAAGTTACTGTATATTCCTCTTGACTTAAGGAAAACCTCTAATTCTTTTTTTGGCATTGAAAGAAACTTTTCACCAACAATTGAGATTCCAGGAAATTCAGACTTCTTTATTTCTATCTTTGGTTTGTTAACATTCAGCAGAATATCTGCTTTTGAAAGCTCATCTGTCAGGAGTTCATATTCGTAGAGCGCATTAGCCGCATCAATTACTAAAACTATTAGGTCAGCATTCCGTATGAGTCCAAGCATTTCACTACCTCTTGCCTTGCCTTCACTGCTACCTTTTACTAGTGCAGGTATTTCAACAATTTGTATTTGGGCCTTTTTGTAATCCATCATACCAACAACAGGTTCTTTTGTAGTAAAAGGGTATGGCGCTACTTCAACATCTACGCAAGTAAGAGCTTTGAGCAGTGTACTTTTACCAGAATTTGGAAGGCCGACTAAAACAACTTGAGCTATGCCCTCTTTCTTGATGCCTATCGCTCTTCCAGATGTTTTTTTCTTTTGTTCCTCTTGCTTCTCAATCTTTTCTCTTATCACACGTATTTTACGACTTATCTCTGCACGTAGGTTTTCAGCTCCTTTGTGGTCAGGAGCATAGCGCTGCATTTCTAACAAAGCGTTTAGTTTCTCTTCAAGTGTGCGTGCTTCTTCGTACTTTTTTTGTGCTAGTGCAAATTCAACCGTTACATTTGTTGGCATAAAAAAATTAGCGACAAAAAATGTTAAAAAAAGCTATTGGCAGTTACAAAAAATCATTCATAATATTCTTTGCTTATAAACCTGGCAAAAGCACACAAAACAGCTTGCTCAAATGCGTCCTTTCTTGTAACAAGGCCCTTTGTCAATATACCTACAGCACCATGTTTTTTCTTTACATCTTTTTCACCAGAGATTTTATCCATTATTGGCCCCAGTTCACCACCCAAGCGAACTTCTTTTGCAATCTTTTCTGGAAGAAGTATTTTTGATGTACAAGCAAGCCCCATCTTTTCAGTATTATCCACAACAACAACCCAACCACAAAGGAACATTCCTTTTTTAGTTTCCACTGTAGTGCCTTCGAGTCCTACACCAAAATCAGCACCAGTTTTTTTGAGAGCCGCCAAAGCCCTATTAAACGCACCATTTATTGCTTCTTCATCGCCTTGTGGCTGCTCACCTATGCCAGACTCAACCTCAACATTTAAAACTTTTGAATTTGGCCATATTTTTTTTACAGCAGATCTAACAGCTTCAACTTTTATTGGATTTGAACTACCAACCACAATCTTCATTATAAACACCCCCGCCAGCAAGACAAAATAAAAAACATTGTAAGTTAAAACCTTTTAGTTAACTCCCGTAATAATTAACCACGAGAGAGTTACCTTTACAGTAACGCATCAGGTTACAAGCTCCTGAAAAGCCACTAAGCTCAAAAACTGTTGGCATAATGTCATAAGCTAAGCCACTTTGCAACTCAACTTTTTGGTTTCCAATGTAAATAAAAGGGATTTCCCTTGCAAAATGGTTATTTGAGGCATCTGTGTGATGCCCTCTGCACTGCAAGCAATTAAAAACCATTCCATGGTCTGCCGTGACAAACAAAACAGTGTTTTCGTCGGCAATTCTTTGAAGTTCTGAAAGCTTAGAACCTAGACCTTCAATACAAGATAGGTAGTCCTTTGGATTTAGCTTATGCCCACAAAGGTCTATGCCTTTGGCGTTAGAAAAAATAAAAAACTTCGTGGATGGAAGGTTCTCTCTTATAAATTCAATTAGAAGCACATCTGTTTCAATTATAAAAAATGAGTAATCCACAAAAGAACCAACCTCGCTTGATTTGTAGGATTTTAATCCATCCGCTTTGTTTATGCGAGAACTTAAAAAATCTGCTATTTTATAAGCCTCGGGCCTTTGGCTATTAAGTTCAACTTTAAACTCCCAAAAATTACTATCGTAAAAAACAACATCAAACTCATTGCGAGCTTCTCTAAAGTCACCTGCCTCGCTAACCATAATGCAAATGTAACCATTGCTTTTGTACAAGTCGCATATTGTTGTTATTCCAGTATCATCAACACATGATTTTATATCCCCCCACTGCTTGTTGCAGTCACCCGCTATGTAGTACAAAGAATGTGCAGAAATTGTTTCTGTAAAAATTTGCTCAACGGTTGTGGCAGAATAATTGGAACCAAAAAAGGCCCCAAAATTTGCCTTTTCCACAATAATTCCATCTAACACAACATCATTATCACCAAGGCTTTCTATGTATCTTGCTCCCAGCCCATCTATAACCAAAAACACAACATTTTTGGTGTTAATGTCATAAGGCCTGTTTTGATTATTTGCTTTAGGTTTTATCTTGTCAATATTATGCAAAAAAGCAGATGTTGGGAACCAAAAAATAAATAAAGTTAGAAGCATTAAAAAAATGAAAAGTATTAAAATCGACAAACTAGATTTACGCATGTTATTTTTAATACTTCCCCAAAAACAATTTAAAATATTCACTACAAAAAATAAATGGGTTTAATATGATAACCTTGGTTTTGGTTTCAATAGTGTTACTCCTTTTTGGGGCAAATGTTTACTACCACTTCTTCCCAAAAAAAGAGGAACCAAAAACTCTAATGGAAGAGCCCATAGATATCAGGAAAGTAAACCTTGGTTCAATAATACAATTTGGTGAAAGCAATACATCAAATGATTTTGCAGAAATAAAAAAGAATTTGACTGCTATAGAGCGTAAACTCGAGAAAAATGCTTCAAGGATTGAATATGCATTTCAGCGGATAAACAAAATAGAAAATGCATTAATGAAGAATAGCTCTGGTGGTTTAAACCTAGAGTTATACAAAAAGATAGAAAAACTTGAAGATTTTAGGAGAGAGGCTATTATAACCATAGAAGCAATGAAAGATTATCTTAAAAGTAAAAGCAATAAAAAAAGACAAAAATTAGAAGACGCAGAAATGGAAGAAAAAATAAGAAGCCTAATTTTTAGGGCCAGAAACGATAGAAGTTTCTGAGTTGGAAGACCAAGTTTTTCTTTTTTCTTTATTTGGAAAGGCTTCTCTAAAAGCCTTCGCTATAATACTTGCCGCCCCTATTGTTGCACATAGGTCATCCCCTTTTATCAAAAATTCTACATTGTTAACTCCTTCTATTGGACCACCATCTGCTTTTGTTACAAAATCAATACCAAGACCTTCAAAAAGCTTAGGTGCTAATAGCAAAAATCTTCTCTGAAGCTCATTAAGTGTTGAACCTTTTTTTCTGATAGTGTCTATAAATTCAGGCGAGCAGGATAGCACAAGGGTAGCAAGTGCGTTTTTTTGAGCTGCCTTTGCTTTCTCATCGATTTTTGCCAAGCTAATCTTTTTGCTGTCCCTAAGCTCGCGCATTTTGTTATTATCTGCAAGTACTGCTGATATTACAAAAGCACCAAAACTTTCTCCGCGTCCTGCTTCGTCTATGCCAAGTACAAAGTCTTTTTCTGGAAGCAATTCAGCAAGGATTTTTTTACTAACTTCTCGGCATTTGTTTCCTTGCACTACCAGCTTGCCAGATGTATATAGGGTTACCACACAGCCATCAACAAGCCAACGCTTTTCTTCAAAGTAGGCAGTGGTTTTTCTTTCGGCATACTTTTCCATAAATTTTTTTATCCGATCCTTTTCTTCTTTGGTAAAATTTAACGAAATAGTTTTCTTTTCATCAGCAAGTGGCAAGTATTTCACTACCTTTCTTAAAAACTATTTTTTTAACATGCATTGTTCCCTTTATATCCCCCTCGGCCTTTTTAGCAAGTGCTATTTTTGGATGGTATATTGTAACCTCGTCAAGCTCATGGGCAAGAGATAGATTCTTTTGTTTTTTAAGTTTGCGAATTGCACTTATGCACTCTACAGCAGTGCGGCCTATCTGCAATGCATTCCTTTCGCCAACTTTTTTATACGGAACTGGCCAACTGCTAACATGGATGCTTTTTATATCTTCATTTTTTCGGAATATATTAAGGTAGAGGTATTCAGTTATGAAAGGCATGAAGGGAGCAAAAAGTTTCAATTGCGTCAAAAGCGCTTCATATAATGTCCAAAGCGCCGAATCTTTGTCCTTTTCAGAATACAGTCGATATTTGATCATTTCAAGGTAGTTATCACAAAAAATATTCCAGAAAAAGTAGTCTACTGCTGCTTTGGCCTTGCTGTATTCATATACTTCAAAGGCCTTTGTACTCTTTCTTATTACATCGTTTAGCTCCTGCAAAAGCCACGCATCTATTTGATGAAGCTTTTTGGGTTTCTTTGGTTTTCCTTGTAAATGCATTAAAGCAAACCTAGCTGTGTTCCAAAGCTTTGTAGCATTTCTTAAACCAATTTGAAGGTCTTCTTCTTTGAAATTTAGATCTTCACCAAGCTTAACGCTAGATGCCCACCAGCGCAACGCATCTGCTGAATATTTTGCAACTATGTCGAGAGGCAAAACAACGTTACCTTTGCTTTTGCTCATTTTGCGCCCATGTCTATCAAGACCATGCCCAGAAATCATGATATTTTTGAAAGGTACTTTGCCTGTATGGAATAAACACATCACAACAGTATTAAAATCCCAGAAGGTTATTATGTCATGAGCATTTGGTCTTAAGCTCATTGGATATAGTCGCTTAAAGAAACGTTCGTCTTCAAGCCATCTTGAATTTATTAGTGGTGTAAGTGCACTAGTAGCCCAAGTATCTAATACATCTTTTTCAGGTTCGAACTCTGTTGAACCGCATTTGCAAGGTTTTTTTGGCAAATGCTTCAATGGATCCACTGGCAATTGGTCTTCTTCTGCAACTATCTCTTTGCCACACTTTTTACAATACCAAACTGGAAATGGAACACCAAAGTAACGCTGTCTGGAGATGCACCAGTCCCATTGTAGTCCTTTTATCCAATTATCATATCTTGAGCGCATGTGGTTAGGCCACCATTTCATCTTGCGTCCTGCTTTTAGGTATGTATCTTTGAGGTCTAAATATTTTACAAACCATTGATTTGTGAGTAAGAATTCTATTTCAGTGTCGCACCTTTCGTGAGTATTTACGGTGTGCTTTATTTGAACTTGTTTTACCAAAAGCCCTTCTTTTTTTAGATCTTCAATTATTGCCTTTCTTGCATCTTTCACAGTCATTCCTTTATACTTACCAGCTAGCTCATTCATCTTTCCATCTATTGTAATGCTTATTCTTGGTTTGAAATTATATGCATTGCTCCACTCAACATCTGTTAGGTCACCAAATGTACAAAACATAACTATGCCCGTGCCTTTGTTCGGATCCGCTCTTTTATCAGTCATTATAGGTACCCAAATATCAAAAAGTGGCACTTTTGCTCTTTTTCCAACTAAATGCTTGTACCTAGAATCTTCTGGGTTGACAAATACAGCACAGCAGCTTGGCAAAAGTTCGGGCCTTGTAGTTGCAATCTCAATTTTGCTACCATCTTCAAGCTCGAACAGTATGTGATTAAAAGTAGATTCAACTGTTCTGTCCTTTAATTCGACTTGGGCTATCGCTGTCTCACACTTTGGACACCATATAGTTGGTGCAAGCTTTCGATATACGCGCTTTTTTTCATAGAGTTTTATAAAAGATAATTGGGACTTTTTTTGGACTTTTGGTTCTATTGTTTTGTAAGTCAAATTCCAGTCACATGAGATGCCCATCTTAAAAAAAACTTCTTTATATTGCTTTTCAATTTTTTCTGAAGTTTTGAGACAAATATCCACAAAATCTTGCCTTGGCAAGTCCTTTGCTTTTACGTTATTTATCTCTTCAGCCAAGCGCTCTGTTGGCAGGCCGTTGTTGTCAAAGCCGAACGGATAAAAAACATTGAAGCCGCGCATTCTTTTGTATCTTGCTATGAAGTCCGCTTGAGCATAAGAAAAAGCATGCCCAATATGGAGCTTTCCGCTTATTGTTGGAGGCGGCGTATCAATGCTATATATTGGCCTCTTTTCATATGGGTTAAACTCGTATATTTTTTCTTTTTCCCAAAAATCCAAAATTTCTTCTTCTAACTTATGGAAGTCAGGTCTCGGCGGAAGCTCCATCAAAAACACCACAATAAATTAATCCTATAAAAGAAAAGTTATTAAAACAAATTTAAAATAGTTAAATTTTGAAAAAATCCAAGCAAATACCTAAAAATAAAAACTTTGTTTGCTTATTTTGGCTTTTTTGTGGTATTTTTTTAATTCTGGAAAAACAATCCGCACGAGGCTTTGGATATATACGTTGGCGGATGGTGTTTATATTTTTTAAAATTAATCTAAAAAGAAATAACTATAATGAGGATTTTACTGAAGCTAAAAGCTGAAAAAGATTGCAGTTATGATTTGAAATATTTCAACAAATTGCAGGGTTTTTTGTACAATATCATCAAAGAAAGTGAGTATAGCGCATTACACGACAAGAAAGGATACAAATTTTTCTGTTTTTCAAATATATTTCCAATAGGTGACATCAAAACAAATGATAAAAGAAAATTGATAATATCTTCGCCGGATAAATTTTTTATTAAGATTCTTGGAAAGAAATTAGAGGAGTTAGCAAGTGGAAGCAAGCCAATCAACATAGGCGAAATGCTGTTCAGAATTGAAAATATTGAAACCATTGAAGTAAAAATGAATGGGGGGTTTAAAATTATATCTGCAACTCCGATAATAATCAGAATTCCGGCAAAGCATTATGAAAAATATGGTATACCTCAAGAATTCAAAAAGAATAGATATGTATATTGGATAAAAGAATACCCTGTTGAATCTTTTATAAAGCAACTAAATGACAATTTATTTAAGAAATACAATGAATTTTACAGAAAAGATATTGAAGAATTCTACTTATTTGAGAAACTAAATTTTAAAAAGGAAATCTGGAGTCACATCAATATCAATGAAAGGGAAATTAAAATGGTGGGCAGCATTTGGGAATTTATGTTTAGTTCATTAAGTAAAGAACAAAAGGAGATATTAGAGTTTGGTCTTGATTGTGGCCTTGGAGAAAGAAATACTCTGGGGTTTGGATTTGTGAATGTGATAAAATGCAATTAGAACCATGTAAAAAAAACGAAAATTTATGTGAAGATAAAAAGCTTAAATTTACTGGAAGCTGGTTTATAGACGCAGGAATAATTGGTTTTGTCAATCTGATGGAAAAGGTTTACGATTGGGACTTGGAAGAATTACAGAAAAGGATTAGCAATGAACCTGAAAATGTTTATTATTTGTATTTTCCTCTTGCTTACTTGTTTTACCATTCTGAAATGAAAGAAAATTATGGCAAGTTACAAAAAGGGGATGAGAAACGTTCTGAGATTGACAAATTGAAAAAAGAATGGAGTGAAAATAAGAGAGAATTTCAAGCTAATGTTAGTAAAATTGCTTGTTCTTACAGGTGTGGAGAAGATGAGATAAAAAATATTTTTCCTCGTTTTAGTCTTAAG
>JAWANJ010000034.1:0-9886 GCA_038895395.1 Candidatus Iainarchaeum sp. | reverse complement strand
TTTTTCAGAATAGCTCAAAAGGGCCTTTTTTGCTGAATTTATTTGTGAAGAGTCTTTTGCACCGCAAGAAAATTGCATCATTTTGGAGGCCTTTATATCGTCTTTAAAAATATTTTGCGAGTAGTCTGGAAGTACTAGCCCGTGTTGAGAAACTATGGCTTTGATTTCGGAAAGACCATCATCAAAATCCAAAGGCTCTTCTGTATAGATTAGATAAAAGAGATAGCCGATATAAACAAAAAATCCAAACAATGTAAGGCCGACAAGAAAAAGTAGAATTTTTTTCAGATTCAATTGAATACCCCCGGTTTTTATTAACACCTTATTAAATTTGTTAAACCTTTATTTATGTGGAACTCGTTATTTAAAATATTTTCCTTTTTTATGGAAGCCTTTCAGATGGTCAACTTTTTGAAAATTAGAAATAACAAAAGGTTTTTATACTACAAAAAAGTTACACGATATATGCAGTAAACTTGTGGGTGATTTTTTGAAGCCATCACGAAGAAATTTGCTATTTATTTTGCTCTTGGCCTTTTTTTTGCCAATTTCAAATGTTAAATCAGTATCTAAAGTTTATCCTTATGTCGAAATTAAAATAACTCCAAAAGCTGTTGAGGTTGGAGAGCCATTGCTTGTAACTGTAACTGGATATGACAACTATGACGTTGATATGATTGCTCTATACTACAACCGTTCTTGGCATACACATATCTGCGAAGGAATACAGAAAGAGTGCTCTTATACTTGGGAAATAAAACATCAGGTTGCAGGTGTATATGTCTACCATGCATATGCGAAAGACAATGTTGGCAATTATCCATTTGCTCTTGTTTCAGCAAGAGCTGTTGTGTATGATAAAAATGCTGAATACTTTGAGGCAGCCATTGGAAAGAAAAAATTTATAGATATAAACAAAAATTTTGAAGAAAGTGGATCCTATGTTTATGACCTGGACATTGGAGAAAAAGTATATAGCATGACACTGAATGCAAAAGTAAGGTTTAGAAAAGAGACATCTTATGTGAGAGTAGTGCTGAAAGATGAAAATGGAATAGAATATCTTTTATACGAGCTTTACCCTTTAATCTCAAAAGCCAACTATGTTGAAATAGGCGGTCTTTGTGAGGAAACATGCGTTCTTGATGGAATTTTGCCGAAAGCATTGAAAATAGAACTTGCTTTTGCTGAAATTGAAATAAAGAGTATTGCATATTCAAATTCACCCGGACTAATAAGTGAAAACACATACAACAAAGTCCTTGCAAGGCACCGTGAAAGGTTGAAATATCGCCAACAAGTTGTAAAGATGGAAACTCTAAAAGAAAACGTGAGGGCAAAAGGTGTCAACATTATCACGGGTTTAGCCCAGATAGCATTGACTCCTTATCAGGAAAAAAGAAAAATTTTTACTGGAGAAGTTCCAGTGCTGCATGGTGCAGAGTACAATATATACGGTGCATATGGACTTCCAGAGCCAAAAAAAGTTTGTGAGTGCTTTGATAACTCAGAGTGCCCATCTGGCTTATCATGTGATGGGTGCTACTGTGTTAGAAAAGAAGAAAGCCCTTCTGAAACACCAAAACCAGTATCAGAGTGTAAAAGAAAAACATGTGCGGATTATCTGGGAATGTGTGGAAAGCTGGATGATGGTTGCGGTGGATATATTGAATGTAGATGTGGACCAAATGAGGATTGTAGCTCCACAATTGGTCCAGGCTATTGTATACCGAAGAAAGTAACACCGAGTCCTGGATGTGGGATAAACTGTTATAGCAGCACAGAGGAGTGCAAATTTGCATTTGGCGAAGGTACGAGTAGGGCTTGTGACTGTAAAGAAGCTGTGACCTGTAGCTTTGATTCTCAGTGCAATTGTTATAGATTTGGAAGTTGTGTGAACAGTGTTTGTGGAAGCAATTGTGTGAAGAAAACATGTGCGGATTATCCTGGCAAGTGTGGAGAGTTTAGCGATGGTTGTGGTGGAACTATACTTTGTGAATGTCCAACAGGACAGAATTGTAAAAATGGATTATGTGAAGGCAGTGCAACAACAAGCCCGTCACCTAGCCCACAACCATATAAACCAGACTGCATATGCATAAGCGATTATCAGTGTCATTCTCTCTATACATCAGACCGTTTTTGTTGTGATGGTTGTAAATGTTATATGTGCGATAAGTATGTTTGCCAAGATAGTGACAATGGCTTAAAACCAGAAGTTGCAGGCAGGGTTACCAAGGAAGGATTTGTAGTTTATGACGAATGTATTGATGGGGATACCGTAAAAGAATATTATTGTGGCACTGACACAGTTACAGGTAGTTCCTTAATTTTAAGCAAGTCGGTGGATTGTGACCAAGGAAAAGTATGTATAAATGGCGCTTGCTTGCAAGGTAGTTCAACACCTACACCAACTTGTAGCGATACAGACAATGGAAAAGACATATTCAACCGTGGAACTGTGACAACTAGTAATCAGCAATTTTCTGACTATTGTGAGCCTAGCGGTACTTTGATCACGGAATATTATTGTCAAGACAACCAAGTTAAACATGAAACTATATCATGTCCCCCGGGTTATAGTTGCCTGAATGGAAGATGTCAGCAACCTACACCTACAACTTCAGGCTGTAAGGACTCAGACGGCAAAGATATATTTACAAAAGGAATAACTGAATTTAATGGAAATTACTTCCCGGATATTTGTACAGGTACTAATTCTTTGATAGAGCATTATTGTGCAGAAAATGAACCTGGATGTGACAGCAACGGATTAAGATACTTCCAGCAAGATTGTCCCACTGGCTATAGATGCATTGACGGTGCATGTGTAAAAGACAGCGGTCAACCGACCGGTTGTAAAGACGACGACGGAAGAGACTATTACAGAAGGGGTACAACTACTGATCAAACTGGCACATATATTGACAAATGTTCTTCAGATGGTACAAAGCTTTATGAGTATTACTGTGTATTTGACAATGCGACCATTGAAGAAGTTTCAGCACCTGGGAATTATATTTGCAAAGATGGTGCTTTTGTTGAAGCAAATCCATCTTCCACGTGCATTGATAGCGACGGAAAAGACATATACACTAAGGGAACAGTAAATGAAAACGGTAGAATATCAACAGATGAGTGTACTTGTGGTGGTAGCAGGGTAAAAGAAATGTTTTGTTATAAAGGAATGACAGCTTCAGAGGAAATTTATTGTCCAACAGGGTATACTTGCATTGATGGAGCCTGTGTGCAAGGTTCATCATCACCGGGTTGTACAGACAGTGATGGTGGAAAGAATTTTAGTGTTCGAGGACTTACAGTATTTGGTGGAACAAATTATGAAGATTTTTGTAATGGTAACGTAGTTACAGAATATTATTGTGAGGGTGGAAAAGGATATTCAACTACCTATTTATGTCCAAATGGTTGTTCTAATGGTGCTTGCAAATCTGATTCTGGAGGATCTGGTGGCTCATCAGGCAGTACTGGGGGCTCTAGCGGTGGTGCTCAATGCACAGATTCAGACGGTGGGATGAACTATTTCGTTCAAGGAACTTTAAGGTATGGTAATACAACAGCTACAGACAAATGTCAAAGCAGTAACTTCCTAGTGGAATATTTCTGTGATAAAGACCAACCAGCAACAAGCACTGTGCAGTGTCAATACGGATGTTCGAATGGTGCTTGTAAAACTGGCTCTGGTAGTTCTGGGGGAGGCAGTGGCTCAACAAGCAGTGGTTCGGAGGCTGGTACAGGAACTACTGCTCCCCAGTGCACAGATTCAGACGGTGGATTAAACTATTACACTAAAGGAACTGCAAAGGCTGGAAGCACAACAGGAACAGACTATTGCACGGATGCTAACACATTGGTTGAGTATGGGTGCAGTTTGGACAATCAATCAGTGATATTCACTTTAGCCAACTGCTATAATGGTTGTTCTAATGGCGCATGCAACTAAGAAATTTAGCATAGGAGTTTAAAATGTTTTTATTGTAAAAAAATAAGGGGGCTTGATGAGGGGGCAAAAAAATCTAAAACAAACAGACCCTTTGATATACAAGCTTTTGCTCAAGGAGAAAAAAAGACAAATGCAGGGTCTTGAGTTAATTCCTAGCGAAAACTTTGTAAGCAAGGCAGTGCTACAAGCCCTTGGAAGTGTTGCAACTAATAAATATAGCGAAGGATACCCTGGAAGACGCTATTATGGCGGCAATGAGATAATTGATGAAATTGAAAACATTGCAAAGGAACGTTTGAAGAAGTTATTCCATGCTGAGCACACTAATGTACAACCATTAAGTGGCTCTCCCGCAAACATGGCTGCTTTTTTTGCGTTAATGGAACCTGGGGATAAGTTTATGGCCCTGCAACTTGATATGGGTGGCCATTTGACTCATGGCCATAGCGCAAATTTTTCTGGAAAAATATTTAGGCCGGTTCATTACACAGTGGATAAAAAAACAGAAACGCTGGACTATGACCTGATTGAAAAAATTGCAAAAAAAGAAAAACCAAAAGTCATAGTTTCAGGATACACTGCATACCCAAGAGTCATAGACTTTAAGAGATTCAAAGAGATTGCAGACTCTGTAGGCGCATATTCTATGGCAGACATTGCACACATTGCCGGGCTTTGCTGTACAGGAGTACATGAAAATCCAGTACCTTACTTTGATATAGTTACGACTACAACTCATAAAACCCTTCGCGGCCCCAGAGGTGCTGCAATAATGTGCAAAGAAGAGTTTTCAAAAAAAGTAGACAAAGCCGTATTTCCATTCATTCAAGGTGGCCCACACGAAAATGTTATTGCAGCAAAAGCGGTTGCATTTAAAGAAGCTTCTACAGAGAAATTCAAAAGATATGCAAAACAGATAGTTAAAAATGCCAGAGCATTAGCTGATGAGTTAATGGCTCTTGGTTTTAGGTTGGTTTCTGGAGGCACAGATAATCATCTGATGCTTGTGGATCTGACAGATAAGAGAATAGGCGGTGGTGAAGCACAAAAAGTATTAGAAAGGGCGCGCATATATTGTAACAAGAATTCAATACCCTATGATAAGCGACCTATTTATGATCCAAGTGGTATACGTCTCGGTACACCAGCGCTCACAACACGGGGCATGAAAGAAGGTGAAATGAAGGAAATTGCACACTTGATTGCAAAAGTTATTGAAAATCCTTACAGTGAAACAACAATAAAAAGAGTGGCAAATGAAGCATTAGAACTTTGCAAAGAGTTTCCTTTCTACTAAGTCTGTTGTTTTTTGGTTTTTTTAAAAGGCCTCTTAACTTCCTCAACGGGTTTATCCTCTGTTTTGTTCTCTAAATTTTTAGTACTTGCAGAGGGTTGTTTTTTCTCAAAAGCTTCTACTGTTTCTTTGTCGAAAAAAAGCATGTAGATTATGATTGCACCCATAACCAAAAACAGTATGCCCAGTGGACTCAGCAAAAGAATCAAGCCAGGTACTATCATTCCAAAAAACACTGGAACTAGACATAAATATTTTGCCCAATTTTTGCCTTTATATATAAAGATCGCAGAAAGAAGACTAAATAGTGCAATCACTAAAAGCGCAGATCCAAAAATGGTAAAGTACAGCCCAATTGTTGGTGCATATTCTATCAGAAAAGATTCTGGGGTATGTCCCTCACTTGCCAAAGATTCCATAAGTTCAGGTCGTGATTCCAACTGACTTATCATGGCATTCCAAAGCTCGTCACCTGGTTTTACAGAAGAAAACATTGGACCTACAAAACTAAATATTGCTCCAAAAAAAGCAAACACCAAAAAATGAAATACCAAAAGAATTATTGAAATTATTTGCCCTTTAGATACATATTGCATATAGCAACATACTTGCAATGTTTTTAAAAATTTTGCCGTTATGTCTGCAGTAAGTTTAATAAACCCCTAAAACATTCATTAATAGGATCCCAATGAACAATACGATGAAGTTTGCTGTGTTGGTTGTTTTACTTCTATTTATTTCTACTGCACATGCTACCATATTTATAACTGATGCAAATGTAACTGTTGTAGATTCCAATCGTGTTAGAGTTTACGTAGAATGTTATGACGAAAGTGGAAATATAACAAGCGGAAATGTAACTTATTCAGTGCATGATGAAAACTATAGAGCCTGCAATATTTTTCCGGTTGGAAGTGGTCAGATTAGCTGCAACAATTTTGTGGACATTGGAGAATATCCTTTAGGCAGCTACTGTTTAAAGTTGGTTTCAGGCGGTAGTGGCAATACTCACACAACTTTTTTTAATATTCAGAGAACAACAATAAATTATGCTAGCATAGATGAGCTGAATTTCTTTGCTGCATTTATTGCTGTTTGCTTAGTTTTGGGTATCACAACTAAAGCTCAAAGCAAAGTTAAAAATTAGTGGTTTGAGAAACATGGCAGTTTCTGAGATTGCTACCATATTTTGGCAATTAGGGCTTATACTGGTTGCAGCAACTTTTATGAATTTTTTATCTAGGAGGTTTAAGCAGCCGCCACTGGTTGGCTATATTGTGGCTGGTATTATAATAGGGCCTTATTTTATGGCCTTTTTGTCTCAAACTTTTAATCTGGTAGTTCCAATTACACATGGAAGTGATGTAGAAAAAATAGGGTTATTATCCCAACTAGGTGTTGCATTTCTTCTTTTTTCAGCAGGGATTGAGTCAGACCTGTTTAAGCTAAAAAGGGTTGGCAGCACAGTTATATTAGGTGGTATAACCCAAGTTATTCTTACTATAATCGTTACAGTTTTTTTGAGCAACACATTTGGTTTTGTAAGTTTTGTTGAGGCATTATATTTTGGAGTAATACTTTCATGTTCTTCCACCATGTTAATACTGAAATTGCTTTCGGACAGTTTTACATCAAACACAATACATGGTAGACTTCTCATTGGCATATCGTTGGTTCAGGATGCTATAATTGTTGTGATGATACCATTGCTTCTAAATTTAAAATTCACAATTGCATGGGGGCTGCTTTTTGAACTTGCATTATTTGGCGCAGCTCTGCTTATTTTGGCTCTTATGCTAAATAGCTTTGTATATCCAAAAATTTTCAGAAGGCTTTCAGGAAGCACGGAAATACTTTTTTTGGCACCAATCTCAGTTTGCTTTGTTTTTATGTATCTTTCTGAGCTATTTGGTATTCCCCTTGCTATGGGTGCTTTTATAGCGGGTATAAGTCTTTCAGCCTTACCTTACAGCACACAGATAGCAAATGAGATTCGAGGCGTGAGAGATTTTTTTGTGACAATTTTTTTCGTAACACTTGGGATGCAACTTAACGTATTTTCAATACCATCTGCTTCAGCAGTAATAATACTAGCAATGGTTATTGCATTTGTAATAAAACCTTTGATCATTTATGCCATTATAATGGCAGCTGGTTATGGTAACAGTATTTCTGTTGCTGTGGCTTTTTGTCTTATTCCTCTTTCTGAATACTCGTTTCTTTTGGCAATGCAAGGCCATACGACCGGCTTTCTTACAGATGGCTTTTACTCTGCAGTTATCTTTGTAATAAGCATTTCAATGATCATAACGCCTTATATTTTCAAATACCATAGAGAAATTGAAAATTTATTTGGTGGGTTTTTTTCAAAAGAAACTGGAAAAATTAATGCATTTTTCAACAGGAAAATAGATAAGGTGATGGACAAAAGCCTGGTATTTTCAAAAATAATAATTGCTGGCGGTGGCATAATGGGTGGCTCTATTGCCAAGTTCTTGAAAAATGAAAATCCAATTGTAATAGACCATGATCCTGATGTAGTACTTAATCTTAGAAAGGAAGGCATAACCGCATTATATGGGGAGATAGATAACCCACTTATATGGAAAAATATAAAGTTAGATGAGGCAAAGGTTTTGATTATAGCAGTGCCAAGCTTTGAAGCTACTTTAAATCTTCTTAATTATGCAAAAAAAGAAAATCCGAAAATTGTAATATTTGCACGCGCCCATTCATTTTTAGAAGCTAAAGAACTTTATTTAAAGAATGCTGATTTTGTATGTTTGCCTGAAGCGGCAGCCTCCAACTTAGTAATAAAAGAAGTCATGGAATACTTACATACAGGTTCGTTGACTAGGCTAAGAGCTTTACACAGCGAAATGATGTGCCACATAGAAGAAGCAGCAGACAGACATGAAAAAAAGAAAAAAGCCAAAAAAAACACACTTATATAAAGGTTATTTATATTTATAAAGATCAGTTGAAATCGCTAAGCTTTTTCTGAAGTTTCTCATTCAAAGTCTTTATTGCTGGATCCCACAAGGTTCTTGTAAAAGGCGGTAATTTACCATTTTTTTCAACATATTTCTGTATAAATTCTTTAGTGGCAGGGTCATGCCAATAACCAGATCCTATGTTGCCATACTCTTTTACATAGCGAGCAATCTCGAGGTCTCTTTCTACCTTTGCAATTATAGAAGCTGCGCTCACTATAGCATACTTGCTATCAGCAAAATGTTCTGATCTTATAAGTGGTTTAAAGCTTAGGTATTTTTGAATTCTTTTTCCGTAGTTTTCTTCTACCACGTCTGGAGCATCAACTATTACAATATCGGGCTTTGGCCTCAATGACTCGATTATTTGAGCTGCCTTTATTGCTTCAATTTCATTTAATGATTTTTGCGGCATAAGCTTGTTCAACTCATCAGCGCTTATTTTTACAACATAGTATTTTTCTACAACCTTTTTTATTTTGGGACATAACAATTCTCTTTTTTTTGGACTTAGTTCTTTTGAATCTTTAACACCCAATTCGATTAACTTTTCTTCTTGCTCTTTGTTAGCAAGGACGCCACACATGACTAGAGGTCCCAATATAGGCCCTCTGCCAGCTTCGTCGATTCCAAGAACAAAAATTTTCTTCATTGAAACAAATCAATTTGATTAAATTTAAAAATGCTTCATTGGAAGATATTTAGTACTGATTCATTATGGAAGGTATAATAAAGAATTATAGGCGTGGAAGAAGAACACAGCATACGAGACAAGCTATAATAATACTGCCAGGCATCAGTAAGAAAGCCGATGCTTTTGCCTTTGTTGGTAAAAAGTTAGAGTATACTACAGCGAGTGGCAAAAAGATAGTTGGCAAGATAGTAGACGCACACGGCGACAAAGGCGCTGTTAGAGCTATTTTCAAAAAAGGCTTACCAGGGCAAGCCATAGGAAGCAAAGTAAAGATAGAGTAAAAGCGCCTTTAGACTTGGCTATTTGAATAAATTGTTGTAATTGCAAGCCTTCATGCAGTGGTTTTTAGTCATCTCCACTGCTTTTTTATTTTCGTTGTTCTTTGTATTATGCTTGGAGTTATATTTTAGTGGCAAAGGCTCTGTTAACATTGTCAACTGATCTATCACAGTTGCGACACATCTGATACAAATCTTTGCAATATCGCATGTTACTCCATGCTTTCTTTATGTCCTCTGCCTTCGCGTTTTTTGCTCTGAGTTCGTCATAGAGTTGGCCATAGTAATCTATCATCTCTTGCAAAGCCCTTTCAACTTCCCTTCTTTCCTTCTCTTCTTGTTTTATGCTCTTGCGCGCATAACACAGGAGACATTTCTTTTTACATATTTTTATGAGTTCAGAAATTCTATCTTCCATAGTATTCTAATTATGCGAGATATGGTTTTTTAAATTAGCAAGAAAACCAAGTTCCAAGATCTATTTTAAAAATGGTGTATTTTCTGATTAAAAAAATAGAAAAAAGTTAAAGAGTGGCTGATAGTTTTAAGCTCTATGCAGCCACATCAATGCCAAGCTCTTTCTTGAGCTCTCTGTATCTATTTCTGATTGTAACCTCTGTTACTCCAGCAACGTTTGCAACTTCCTTTTGGGTTCTACGCTCGCCA
>JAWANJ010000033.1:0-10255 GCA_038895395.1 Candidatus Iainarchaeum sp. | reverse complement strand
TACGGTTTGACACGTGTAACGAGTTTGGGCTTTCTTTTTCATTTGAAGGTTGTCAACTTAATCATTCTTCTTTTTACAAAACGAAAATAAAAAAGACGATATTTAAAGATTCAGAGTTACTGGAAACCGATTTTACAGAAGCAGATTTAACAAATGCTGTGTTTGATAAATGCAATTTGACACAAGCCATTTTTGACCATACAATTCTTGAAAAAGCTGACTTTCGCACTTCTTACAATTATACGATTGACCCTGAAATTAACAGAATTAAAAAGGCGAAATTTTCTATTACTGGTCTTGCTGGACTTTTATACAAATATGAAATTGTTATTGAGAAATAGAATTTGAAAATCTGACAAAGGTATATGTCAATGAAAAAATTGCAGTTCATAGAGTTTTGGATTGAGGGGATCCTGCCTATAGCTCTTCGATTTTGATGTTTGTATCTATTTTCTTCTTCTCAGTCTCAGGCATTTTTTGCTCTTTGTGTACTTCTTCTATAATTATCTCTTGAGACCTAGGCCCTTCCTTAACAACTACCTCTTCCTTGTGACTTAAGCTTTCTGAGATTTCTTGCTTACCTTGCTGTTGTTCAGGTTTGCGCGCCTCCTTGTGAACTATTTTAGACATTTTGGGAGCAAAATACCATATTAGAGCCAGCAATACAATCAAAATTAAAACAATGAACCAGACCAAAATATTAGGTGCCTGGGGTTCTGAAAAGTAAACTTTGATCGAAGCTTCTCCCTCGAGCCCTTTTTCAGTAATTTTTAGGGTAATTGCTTTTTCCTCCTCATTACCGTCTATCGTTTCTTTTAGATCAAACCTAAAAAGGTTTTCTCTTATACGAATTAACTTTCCTTCCTTTTTCTCATTGTCAACGAGTATTTCAGCTCTTAATGTGTCATATTCTACAGGAGTCCCATTTTTAGTAATTCTTACCTCAATATTTTCCAATTTTCCAAATATCTTTTGGCCATCCTTTGGATACTCGAACTGGATCTGCACTATGTTTAGAGGGGCTGTTGTTTGTTTTGGCGATGCCTTTGGTGATTGTGTAACTGGTGTTTTTGTCACAAATGGAGTTTGAGTACTTGGTGCGGTAGTTTTTGTTGGTGTTGGTGTAGCATTAAAAACACCTGGTGAACCCACAGGTGTTGACATAGTTGGTGTTGGACTTGGCGTTGGCGAATTTTGGCTAGGAACATAACCGCTTGGGGTCTTTGTTGATGTTGGTGTTGGTGATTTTAATGGACTTGGCGTTGGTGAAGGATAAGGTGTTTGTGTATAGGTTGGTGTTGGTGAAATTGTTGGTGTTATTCGTGGAAATGTTGGTGTTGGTTTTGGAAGCGTAATTGTTGGTGTTGGTTCTATAATAGCATATAGGACATCTACTGTCTTTTCAGCTTCACCGAAGTTAGATAAACTGTCACCGGCAACAACATATATATATGCTTCAGTTCCCCAGTTTGTGTCCACGTAAACGTCATAGCTACAGCCAAGGTGTGAGCGTGTACCTTCACAAAGCATATAACTCAAAACCCTTGGCTCTGAAGAATAAGCAGGAGCTTTTATTAAAATTAAAACACTTTCCTGGATAAGATCACCATCTTGGTCTGAAACTGATGCTTGGATTGTGTTCTTAATGGGGGCGTAAAGACCTCCTGTTAGTGCAGAAGTGTGAATCTCAACAACTGGGTTAGAATCTGCAAATTCATAAGAAAGGAATGTGAGCAAAAATGTCAAAATAACTGCTAACTTTGTTTTTTTCATATATTTATGATTAAATCTCTAAATTTAATTCTTTCTATTAAAGCGACTGGCCTTTTTTATAATGACAACCCCCTTGGGTACTTAAAACAAAATAAAAACTTTTTCTTGATTTATTATATGTGGGTGACCAAATGGTTGGGAAAGCAATACTTGGGAGCCTTAGTTTTATTGCTATAACAATAATTGCTTCAGTGTTATTGATTTTGCTAAGTGTTATATACTTTGGACTAACGCTTTTTGTGATCCGCTTAGCAAGTGATTTCTTCTTTGGTAAAACACCAAGTGCAGACCTTGCAGTATTATCAGCTGCTCTTCTAGCAACAGGTGCAGTGATAGCAGGCGCATTAGAGAAAAAGGATTGAAATTTTAAGGTGGTTTATGGCTGAAGAGAAAAGGATTGAAATCACAGCAGACAGAGCACTTTGGCTTTTAAGCCCAAGGCTTACAGTGTTAGTTACAACAATGAACAAAGAAGGCAAGGTTAACGCTGCACCTTTCTCCTTCGTTGGACCAATAAGCATTGATCCGCCTTTGTGCTATGTAGCAGTTGGAAAAGGCAAGGATACTGAAGCTTTTGCAAGAGAACTTAAGCAGTTTGTAATAAATTTGGTTTCGGAAGATTTTGCACAAAAAGCGATTGATTGCGAAGCAAACCTTCCAAGAGGTGTAAACGAACTTGAGGTTTTTGGCTTACATATGTTGGCAAGCAAAAAGGTTGTTGTGCCAAGTGTAAAAGAAGCGCCTGCAACTATCGAATGTGAACTCACAGAGATAATTGAGCCAAAAGGATCAGATCATGTGTTACTTATTGGAAAAGTTGTTGTTGGAACCTGCAAATACCTCAAAGAAGAAAATAAGCCGGATCTGGATGCTATGAACCTTATAATGCATGTGGCCAAAGAACACTTTAGGTTGGTTGGCAAGAGGGTTGATTACAATAGGAAGAAATAGCAGGCACTATTAGAATGCTTTTTAAATGCTTTTTAATTAGAGATGTGAATAATTTATAAGTACTCAATTTTGTTCTTTATATTTCCAATCACTCTTATTATTTTAGTTTATACCCTAACTTGGTTAAAATGGTGGTTTTCTTTGTAGATAAACCGCTGCCTTTTGTGGACTTAATTCTAGGTAGAATTTGAGATTGAGACAGACAAGAATGAGTATTACGTAGGCGAAGAGATTAAGGGGAGAATACACCTTATGCTGAAAAAAAACCAATAAAAGCCAGAATGCTAAAAGTTACTTTACAGGGGATAATAATATATCAAAAGGGGAAACATTCCAATTCAAAGATTTTTTAAAGCCAAGATTTGACTCTCGGCACAGAACATACGTATTAGAATGAGTATTATGACTTTAATATTCCAATCCCTGCCAATGCATATGACCCAATATCTAATGAAATAAAAGAGAGGCCTATTGCAAGCGAGTTGGCCCATTAAAATTCTATTCATATATACCATCAGTATATTAGCATTTTATAGTAAAGCCTGATGTGCCTTCTGGCACTAATGTAATAAAAGCGTTAAAATAAAAGTCATGTTAAGAGGCGCAGAGCACTTGGTGAAGTGACACAACTTATTTATAAACTTTATAATTCGTTTGTTTTGCATTACAATAGTCAAAAAATAACTATTATACTTTTAGAATCTTCCGCATTTCTTCATATTCTGGAGGCACCCTCTGGCCAACAGAGGCTATTATGCGTCTTTTCTCTGCTGGGCTTTTTATACCAAACCTTGCAAATGCCTTCTCCATGCTTGCAATTTCTATTCTTGCAACCTCCTTTCTTAACAGTTCCCATTCTTCTTTGCTCATACTAAGGAATATATCCCTTTGAATTCTTTGCAAAGTTGCCTTTTCACCAAAGAAAATTCCTGTAAAAAGATATGCTAACAAATAAGGCCTTTCATTGGGTGAAATTTTGGTTATATCTAAAAAATGTGGGCTCTCATCCAGAGGTATTCTTGCTGACTTACACAAATTTATTGCAATTTTTTCTATGGCAGGATCTGTGCCAATAAATACAACATCAATATCGGAAAAGTCATGCAGATAACCCTTGGCCATACTGCCTCTAACAACTGCACCAATGTAAGATCCTGGAAATTCCTTCCTTAAAAACCAATCAATTCCAGATAGTTTGTTTGCAATGGCAAAAAGATAATGTGCGTATGGTGTTGCAACATATGGTTTTTTCCTAGTGAGAAGATATCTTCTTTCAGTAAGTATTTTTGGATAAATCTTAGTCTCCGAAGCTTCCAATTTTTCAAAAACTTCTTTTTTAAGTGGAACTAGCGCAAGCTGTTTTCTTATCAATAAACGTTGCTCTGGTGGGAACATTGAAAGTGCTTTTGGCACATGTTTTTTAAGAAAAGATTGATCCAAACAGGTAAGTATGCTTGAAACAATATATCTGAGTGCGGCGTCTTGACTTAACAGCAGAGACAGAGCCATTTTTAGCGGAAAGTTTTTCCTTCCCAAAGCCCTGTAAATACTTGCTTTGGGATTTTTTGGCCAAGCGTAGCAGTATTTTATGTGAATCCCAGCTTTTTTAGCTTCCAACAATTGACTTGCAGCAATCCTAGCATACTTTCCATACTTACCTTGCGTTCTAGTAGCAATCCTGGTTCTTTTAGCAGTCACAACACCACCGTATAAATATTGCACATATGATAAATAAAACTATTTTTCCAATTTTCTCTTCTTCAAAAACCCTATTCACAAACGCTAAATTAAATAACTAGTTATTTTTAATTTTTATTTATTCCTTAAGAATATCGACAATGCGCAGTAATGTGCAAATAAAAAGAGGTAAAAAATGCCAAAAATAAAATATTATTGCAGAAACGTTGCAAGGCATCGTTTGCTTGAGCTCTTGCGAGCTAAGCAATCAGACCCTAAAAAGGTTGGAGCAATTCTCAAAAGAGTCACTAAGTTTAGGAACCTTTATTTTCCACAGGCAGAAATTTTTGACAAGAAAATTCAAAGAAAACCAAAAGTTCTACCAAAAAGGTATCCAATAAAAGAGCCAAAAAAAGTTGCAAAAAAAGTAACAGACCTACTTAAAATTGCGGATCTTCAGAAAAAAAGAATTTTGGAAATCCTAAAAAAACAATATGGGATAAGGGTTAAAATTGCCAAAAGCATTGGCAAAGACAAGATTCCAACAGCATATGTAATATTAGAGTATCCAAAAAACATGGATAAAACCACATTGGCAGTTATAACATCAAAGGTTTCAACCATGATAGATCAATATCTCGAGACAGTTCGTCAAGCATATGAAAGGCTTGTTTGGCTGCAGCTCAGCGAAGTTCTTGTCACCTTGCAAGAAAACGTTAGAGCAAAGCTAGGGGAAGAATTTGATTACATCTCAAAAAGAATTTCGGAATTAAGCAAAGACCCAAAATATTCAAAAGAGGTCAGACAAAGCATTGAATCAATATTGAGAGCTTGGAAACTAGAGGACATAGATTTAGATGTGTATGGTATGAGGGTTTTAAAATCGGCATTGCTAAATACAGTTGGTGCTAATTGAAGAACTCTTTGCTTTCATCTCTTTCTTATAAAAACTACAATAACTCTTCAAGATGCAACTTTCACATCTTGGATCTCTGGCTCTACAAGTGTTCCGACCGTGAGCAATGAAAAGTTCATTTATTATGTTCCATGCGCTTTTTGGATACAACTTCATCAGATCTCTTTCAACAACAGCCGGTGTTTTTCCAGAGCTAAGTCCAAGGCGTTTGCTCACTCGAAATACATGCGTGTCAACAGCAATGCCCTCTTTTTTGTTAAAAGCTTTGCTCACAACAATGTTAGCGGTTTTTCTACCAACACCTGGAAGCGCCATAAGCTCTTGCATTGTTTCAGGAACTTTGCCATTGTGCTTATCAACAATTAGTCTTGCAGTAGTAATTAAGCGCCTTGCTTTTGTTTTGTAAAGGCCTACACTTCTTATTATAGCTTCAACATCTTTTAAATCTGCTTTGGCAAGATCTTGTGGTTTTTTGTATTTTCTTAGAAGGTTCTTTGCTGCAGGGATCGTCTGTTTGTCATTAGCTTGAGCTGAAAGCATTGTAGCAATCAGTATCTCGAAGCTGTTTTTACCGAGAATAATTTCAAAATTTGGATATTGCTTTTTAAGAGTGTTTAGAATTTTCAACGCTTTTTCATCACTCATTTTGATCTCTTCCGATCGAGTTTAGGTTTTTCGATACAAGCAAATTAAAAGAAAAGAATTTAACAATTTCTTACTCTATAAACAAAGGGTGATTTTTTGGAAGGTCGAGACCTTTTAACTCTAATGGAATATAAACCAAATGAGATAAAACAGATAATTGAGCTCGGTATTAAAGTCAAAAGAAATCCCAAAAGATACCAGAACGCATTGAAACAGAAAACACTTGCCATGCTCTTCATGAAAACCTCCACAAGAACAAGAATAAGCTTTGAAGCTGGCATGACTAAACTTGGAGGGCATGCTATTTATCTGGATTGGCGAACAACAAATCTCACCAAAGGACGCTTGGAAGAAGAGATCAGATGCATTGACAGGTATGTTGACATAATAATGGCAAGAGTCTACAAGCATGAAGAAATACAAGCGATAGCAAAGGCTGCAGAAAAACCTGTAATAAATGGCCTTTGTGACTTATTTCATCCATGCCAAGCACTCGCAGATTTCATGACTATAATAGAAAAGAAAAAGACGGCTAAAGGCCTTAAGGTAGCCTTTGTCGGCGATGGCAACAATGTATGCAATTCTTTAGCAATTTGCGGTGCAAGACTCGGAGCCAAGATTGCAATAGCCACACCAAAAGGTTATGAACCATTGAAGGCAGCCATAGATGATGCAAGGAACTATTCAGAAGTTTTGCTCTATAATTCACCCGAAGAAGCAGTTAAGGATGCTGATGTTGTTTATACAGATACTTGGGTATCAATGGGCCAAGAAGAAGAGACTGAAAAAAGACTAAAGATATTTCCACCATACCAAGTAAATGCAAAACTAATGGGCTTTGCAAAAAAGGATGCTTTGTTCATGCACTGTTTGCCAGCTCACATAGGCCAAGAAGTCACAGAGGATGTTATTTATAGCAAAAATTCAGTGGTTTTTGATCAGGCCGAAAACAGAATGCATGTGCAAAATGCTTTAATGCTTAAGTTGCTTGGCAAAGCATAGAAACTAGCGCTTAGCACACCTCTGCAAGAGAAGCACCCTAGAATCTTCCCTTTCCCCTTTTATTTCATAGTTTAGATTTTCTTCAAAAACCTTTGCAAAGTTTCTTATGTTTTGCATGCTTGGCATATGATCTTCAGTAAGTCTTTCCTTTGAATAACCAACATGCATATAAGCTTTGCATTCTATGTATTTGGGTTTGGCTTTTTCAATATGCTGAATAAATTCAGTTGGATTTTCTGTATTTAATTTGTTTATTAAAGTGATCCTTATAACAGTATTTGTATCTATTTTTCTCATTAGAGCAAGGGATCTTTGAATTTTTTCCCAACAGCTTTTTTCAACAGGTCTGCACAAAGCATTGTATTGTTCTTGATTTGCAGCAGTTAAAGAAATGTACAAGTTTGTTGGTAGTTTATGCAGTTTTTCAATAGCTTCAGGCACAGTGCCGCTTGTTACAAGGTAAACAGATTCAAAACCTCTTGCAAAAAATTCATCTATAAGTTCAGCTATTTTTGGATACATGCAAGGCTCTCCTGTAAGAGAAATTGCTGCATGTTTTGGTATTAAAGCTTCTTCAAATAGTTTTTTGTCAACCTTTTTGTTTCCCCTGAAACCTATCAGGAGTTTTCTTCGCTCTTCTATGCAACCGTCTATAATAGATTTTGGTTCATCTACTGGACCAACCCAGCCTTTGGAAAATATAGTTATGTCACGCCAACAATGTAAGCACCTTTGGTTGCAAGTAATGGCTGGACTCATTTCTAAGCAGTTTGCTGTCTTAATCCCATAAAAGGTTTGTTTATAGCAAGGAGCATGCCCTCTTATGGCTTCCTTAGTCCAATGACATATCTTTACAGCAGAATGGTTTCCAACAGCCCGGTATTGCGCACGTTGTAGCCTTGCTAATTTCCATTCATCAAGCATCTTTTGTGACACTAAAACCACAAATATGTTAGTAGATGTGAATTTTATATACCTTTCCAAGCATTTTTTTAATGTCACTCTACTTAGCGGAGGTGCTCATATGGTTGAGAAAATTTTTAAACAAGCAGGCCAAATGAAAGAAGGCAACTATATGATGATAGACGGAGAGCCGTGCAAAATAAAAGCTATTGAGAAAAGCAAACCAGGCAAACATGGTGCTGCAAAAGTACGTATCACTGGATTTGGGGTTTTTGATGATCAAAAAAGAACATTCCTGGGTCCTGTTGATGCAGACGTTGAAGTGCCGATCATCCAAAGAAGTAATGCTACTATTGTTGCAGTCATGGATGACATTGTGCAAATAATGGATTTAAAAACATACGAAACCATGAACGCTAAAAAGCCATCCGATATAGGAAAACTAGAAAGCGGCACTGAAGTTGAATATATGAAATTTGGAGATAAGGTTGCAATATTGCGTGCTAAATCAGGTGAATAAGAGGGTGGTTTCTTATTAAATTAATTGATGATAAAAAACTTGAAAAAGCTTACAAGGCAGATTTCAAAAGGTCTGTTGAAATAAAAGGGGTAGCGATAAGGGGGCATGATTTTGAGAGAAAGTACAGTTTAAAAGATTTCATTGAAAACTACTATACCATAGGTTTTCAAGCAAGTCACCTAGCAATAGCAGTGGATATAATAAAGGAGATGCGCAGAGAAAAAGCCACAATATTTTTGGCTTATAATTCAAACATGGTTAGTTCTGGGCTAAGAGAAACAATAGCATATTTGGTTAAAAGAAAACTCGTACATGTGCTAGTAACAACTGCTGGTGGCGTAGAGGAAGATATAATAAAAACAATGAAACCTTTTCTTTTAGGCAGCTTTGGACTTGAAGGCAAAAAGCTTAGGGCCAAGGGAATAAATCGCATAGGAAATATAATAGTGCCAAACAACAGATACATTATGTTTGAAAGGTTTATGCAAAAGTTCCTTGAAAAAATGTACAAAAAGCAGCTACAGACAGGAAAAAGCATAGGTGCATCTGAATTTATTTATGAACTTGGAAAAGAAATAAAGGATCAAAACTCAATTTATTATTGGGCTACAAAAAACAATATTCCATGCTTTTGTCCTGCGCTCACAGACGGTGCAATTGGAGACAACATATTTTTTTTCAAACAGAAAAGACCTGATTTTCAGCTAGACATAGCCGACGATATTGTAAAGCTAGGCTCTATTGCAATAAATGCGGAAAAGACAGGGATTATTGTGCTTGGTGGAGGCTTTATCAAACACCATGTGTGTAATGCAAACCTTTTGCGTGATGGTGCTGAGTATGCTGTCTACATTACAACTGAAACTGAAGAAGGCGGCTCTGATAGCGGCGCTAGGCCTGACGAAGCAGTAAGCTGGGGCAAGATTAAAGCAAGCGGAAGAATGGTAAAGGTTTATGGCGATGCAACGCTTATATTTCCGTTAGTTGTTGCTGGTGCATTTGTTGACTAAAGCGCATTTTTTGTTTATTTTGCGTTTGGATTCATTACCCTGCCCATGAAGAGTATCGCGCCCGTCTCTTTGTGCTGTATTATGAAGATGAATGGGTGATCAGCAACGAATACATTTGTTGAACCTATTGAGGTCATTTTCATTATTACTGCCGTTGCTGCTGCCGCCTCGGTGCCTTTTTCATCAACCTTTACATACGCTTGGTGAACTACTTCCGAGATGTAAAGATCTTTATTACCAGTCATTCCTGAAAAATCAGCTCTTTCAGTAAATGCATTCGGCATACCCATTTTAGAAAGCTTCTCTCCCATGAAATACTTCGTGTTTATCTCGAACTTTGGAATTTCAATTAAGCCAATTTCTGTCTTTTGCATCAGTGCTTTATATTCTGTGAGCTTTTCTTCTGTAAGGTTTTTCTCCAAAGAGTCAATATCCCCTTTTGGGAGAAGTATTAGCATTGAAAGCTCTTCGCCACTATAAGGCAACTCCAATATCTGCAACTCATCTGTTTCAGCATAGTTAAATTGCTTTTCTTTTGGCACCATGTGCATCATCTGGACCTTCACAGTATTGCCTGGACTTACTGTAAAATCAGCTTCCTTTGTATCCTTTGAATCAAACTCAACAAGCCAAGTGCCTTTGAAGTAAATGGCGTTTGTTAGAACTAACCTTGTCATCTCATCAATCATCCCTGCTGGAATTAGATCCTTTATTTTCCCATTTGTCTGCTCTTCTATAAAGCCGTTTATTATCTGCCTTGATTTTTCTGGTTCATTTACAAAGTCAAGCTCTGCTGCTTTGCCACCATAGTATTTCTCTACAATGCCCAAGTATTCTTTAAGGAACGGATAATTTTTT
>JAWANJ010000032.1:0-10529 GCA_038895395.1 Candidatus Iainarchaeum sp. | reverse complement strand
TTCAATGAACCCAAGATTCTTGTCATAGGTTGAAAGTAAAAAGTCAGAAGTTTGCTCTAGGCATTTTGCAGGACATATGTCCACGCACTGACCACAAAAAGTACACCTGGCAACATAGTGCACAATTATATTTTGCTTGTCGTCAAACTCTAGCGCCTCTGCTGGACAAACTTTTATGCACTGCTTGCATCTTATGCATTTGTCACTATTATACTTTAAGCGCCCCCTAAATTTTTCAGGAACTTCTATAGGTGGAGTTATCTTTATTTTACCTTTCGAGAAATCTATCAAAAATTTAGAAACATTTTTTGGAACGTGTTTTGTGGGAAATTTATTTGTAGCGGGTTTTGAAAAAAGATTTTTTGTCATTTGTTTAATGGAAGAAAGCATAGATAAAACCTCCAAATGTTATATCTATCGTGACTAAAAGTAAGCCCAAAATGGCCAATAAAAAAATTCTTAGAATATAGAATCCTGCAGCCTGATCAACTTTAAGTCTCGCGGTAACGGCACTTACAAAAAACGCACTAAAAAACATAACAAGAAAGACATTTATTAGATATAAAAAAATGTTGGCAATTACTAAGAGCTCATTTGGACCGAAACTCAGACTTTTAAGGCCATTTGGGAAAAACAGAAATACAATGAATGTTGCAAAACCAAGGGTACGCAATGCTTGTGTTATGTACAATAACGCGAGATTTATACCACTATATTCTACTAGAACTCCATCAGCTATTTCAGTCTTGGCTTCACTAATATCATAAGGTAGTTTTCCTGCTTTTGCAGGCATTACAGCAAGCGCACTAATAAGCAAAAGCAACAGACCTAAAAAGCCGATAGGGCCCATCAAATTCCAGGGGCTTTGACGATTCTCTATATCCATTGAAAATACCGGCATATCTGGAAACTTTGTGGAGTATAGCCATGCCGAAGAAAAAACCAAAGCAGCCAGCACAAATTCATAACTAATCATTAAAACAAGCTCACGTTGAGCACCGATGCTGGCATAGCTAGAGCCTGATGCAAACCCACCTATGGCTAAAAAAAGCGGGGGCAACGCAAGAAGGTAAAGCACAAGTATCATGTCAGCATGCTCTTTTAGTACAGCATTCATTCCAAGAAAAGGGATATAAAGAAAAAAAACTAATGCTGTTGCAAAGGCCATTATAGGTGAAATATTAAATATCCATTTTATTGCAGTATCTGGCACAATATTCTCTTTTATGAGAAGCTTTCTCAAATCAAAAAATGGTTGTAAAAGAGGTGGCCCTATTCTGGCTTGCATTCTAGCCACTATTTTTCTTTCAACACCATTAAATAATAATGCAAATACTATAGCCAAGGACATAATTAAAAGAGCTTGTAAAATCATATAAAGCGTCATTTAAGAACACCCCGAAGTTTTCTTGTTTTCTCAACACTAAGTTCATGTAATTTTTCCTTATACAAGATTGTGTTCTTATCAGTTATGACTGCTCTATTAGTACAAGACATGCATGGGTCTATTGACGCAACAATAATGGGAACATCAGCTAGCTCGCAATCTGCCAATAGAGTTGGCAAAACGTGAAGATTAGAATATGTTGGGGCTCTTATTTTCCAAGCAGTAGGGGCATCCTTTTTTTCCATACGAATATAGTGTATCAGCTCACCTCTAGGAGCCTCAACAAGTGAAACGCCTTCACCGCTAACCTGTTTAAGGTTGAACAAAAGCTTTTGAATGTTTGGCTCTGCAACTATTGAACCTGATGGAATGCTTCTTATTGCCGATCTTATGATGCCTATTGATTGTTTTATCTCAACAAGTCGTAGTACAAGTCTGTCATAAACATCACCATTAATATACCCCAGCACATGATCAGGGGTAAGTGCTTCAATATCAAGATCTGAGTAGGCTGCATACGGAAAATCTTGCCTAGTGTCTTTTTTTACGCCTGAGGCTCTAGCTGTTGGCCCAACAGCACAAAGCTTAAGAGCATCCTTTTTGGATAAAAATCCAATATTGCAGGTTCGCATCTTGATGGTTTTATCGTCAACAAAAAGTTTGAACATTTTATTGTACACTTTTTCGTAATATTCCAGCATTTTTTTGATCTTTTTTATGTGATGATCAGTAATATCGCGCCTAACTCCGCCTATCATAAGAACTCCTTTTGTTATTCTGTTACCTGTGAGCATTTCTATAATATCAAGAACTTTTTCTCGCGCTAGCCATGTGTAGTGCAAGATTGAGTCAAAGCCAATCTCATGTGCTGCAACCCCCAAAAAAAGCAAGTGTGAATGAATTCTTTCTAGCTCAGCATAAATTGTGCGTAAATATTCTGCTCTTTCCGGAACAGCCATATTAGCAGCTTCTTCTATTGCTATACAAAAAGCTAAAGGATGACATATATTGCATATACCACATATGCGCTCAGCTATATAAAGTGTTTGTATAGGATTCCTTCTCATTCCAATCCATTCGATTCCACGATGCACGTGGCCCAAAGTAATTTTTACGTCAGTTACTTTTTCGCCACTTAGAGAAACCTCTACTTGGACTGGCTCTTTTAGAGCTGGATGGATTGGACCTAAAGGAATAGATGCTTTTTTATTTTCCTTGTGCATTTTTATCACTAACATGAACGTTTTTTACCATTTTTGATGCATCTTTTTCGTCCCTTCTCCATGGGTATATGCTGTTAAAAGATTCATCTAAGAAAGCATGACCTTTTTTTAGTCCTTTAAATTCAACCCCAAAAAATTCCCTTTTTTCTTTTTCAGATATTTCAGCTCCGGGGATAATATCAGTTATTGTTTCAAGAATAGGGGAATTTTTTGAAACTGAAGTGCGAAGTGTTAAAACAATTTGTGACCTTGGCCTACCATAGTTAAGTGCGAAGTGGTAAAGTACTTCAATGTGATCACCAGCATCGTAACCAGAAGATACAGAAAAATGTGGATAACGATAAACCAATGAAATTTTTTTGATTAAACTATGAAGCTTGTTTGGTTCAACATCTACCCAAACACGATATGCTTTTGTCTTGTTTTTGCCGTGTAAAGTATGTGATACTTTAAAATTGCTAATATCACTATCCAAAACAGTCTTTAGTTTGTTTATGAGTTCTTCAGGGTTCATTCTTTCACCTTGCTTTTTTCAATTTTTGCCCAGGCCTTTACAATACCATCAATTATGGCTTCCGGTCTTGGTGGACAACCATGCACATATACATCGACAGGTATTATTTTGTCCACCGGGCCATCAACATTATAAGATTCGTAAAACACGCCACCTGTTGAGCCACAATTTCCAACAACAACAACCAGTTTTGGTTCTGGGGTCTGCTCGTACACTCGCAATAGTTTGTCTTTCATCTGCCTAGTCACTGGGCCTGTTACAAGCAAAACATCAGCATGTCTTGGGGTACCAACCAATTTAATACCAAAACGCTCAACATCGTATCTTGGTGTTAAAGCAGCTATTATTTCAATGTCACAGCCATTGCACGAACCGGTGTTAACATGAAACACCCACAGTGAGCGTTTAAGAGCATTTATGCTCAAATACACACCCCCAAAAATAAAAACAAAAGCAAGGAAGAAACTACAACAATAAACCAAAAAATATATTCATTTATAATCCCTCCATGAAGATTTAGCAAAATTTTATAGTATTTTTCTGTGGCCTTAAAGAACCCCCAAAAGTAATCACTAGCTTTAATTCCGTAATATGCAAACGGATCTTCTCCAGAGGCAAATGGCTTTGCTTTTTCTTTGCTGTAAGTAAAATCTTTTCTTCCAAAAATTATTAAAACAACGGCGATAATAATAGCAATACATAAAAAAAAGATAAATACGATTGGATTCCAGAAACCGTAGGTTGTTTCAACGTAGTTCAAAATATCGCCTCCAAATAAGCACCTCTGTTCAGAAGAGCCCTTGATGCAGGTTCGACTAAGGTTTTTATAACAATGTTTGGGAAAAACCCGAAAAAGATTATAAAGAATGATAATATGGCCATTGCAATAAGCATGCTCTTTGGCAGTTCTCTTACTTCATCCAGCTCTTTTCTTTGAGGACCCAAAAATGCAGAACAGAAAACCTTTACAAATGAAACAAGAGTTAGCATGCTAACAATAACTGCAATTATTGACAGCAAAGGATTAAACCTAAAAACCGATTCGTATATGAGAAGCTTTGAAACAAACCCATTAGTTGGTGGTAATCCAGCAATTGCCGCAGCACCAATTATAAAAAATATTGCAGTTAAAGGCATCTTCCTTGCCAAACCGCCAATGTTATTTAAGTCCCTTTGACCTGTTGTGTAAATTATTGCGCCAGCTGTTAGGAAAAGTAACCCTTTATAAATCGCGTGATTGATTATGTGAAATATTCCACCTTCCATGGCAAAAAAGCCTACATCTGCCAAACTTGTATTAATTGAAAAAAGGCCCACACCAACGCCAAGCAGCATATATCCTGTTTGAGATATTGCATGATACGCCATTAGTTTTTTGATATCTTTTTGGAACAAAGCCATTGTTACACCGATAAACATCGATAATACACCTAATAATATTATTGCCGAAGCAACTAGCTGAATAAGTGAAAACCTTACAAACAACAAGAATGAAACCCTAAAAAGTGCATACAATGATGCTTGACTTGCCACTACAAGTGAAGCAGTTATTGCAGACGGTGCTCTTGCGTACGCACCTGGAACCCAAAAGTGCATTGGCACAGACCCACACTTCATTGCAAGGCCAGCTATTAGCAGCACCATTGCAAATATCTCTACAAAAGAAAATCTTATTACTCTGCTAATAGCACCCATGTTTAGTATGCCATATTGGCCATAAAGCACCCCTACGGCAAACAAAATCATCAAAGAAGCAACCGCACTTACTATTAAATAGTTGTAAGCAGAAATTACCGCTTCTGGTTTATGCTTTCTAAAAGCGATTAGACCTGCAGAACTTATTGAAAGTATTTCTATAAAAACAAATAGATTAAATAAGTCACCGGTGCAAATAATTCCAAATATTCCAGCAGCCATCATGAAAAAAAAGACTAAAGTATTTGCCAAGGCTATCTTTAATAGAACCAAATGAATAGATGGTTGCTACTAAAAGTATCAGGGTTGAGCTTAATATCATAAAAGCGGAAAAAGCATCTGCAACAAGAATTATTCTTACGGGTATTACAAGACCACTTGGCAAAGTAATATTTGTTGACTGTGAACCCAAGGTGTAAGTTATGATGCCAGAGGTCAATACAAAGTAGGCCACCAACACAGCTAAAATGGCTGTAAAAAACATTGCAAAAAGCACAAAAATGTTTCTTAATAAGCTGCTTATTTTATCTAAAATTGGAACTAAAAACGCTGAAAGTAGTGGTACAGATATAAGCAATGCAATGCCATGCTGATGCAAAAATTCAATCACTACCAAGCGCCTCCTTAATTTCATCCAATTCAATAGTTTTTGTCCTTTTATATAAAACAACGGACAAAGACAACATCAATGCTGTTACAGCTAAGCTTATGACTATGCTTGTAAGTGTCAATGCTTGAGGAACTGGAAGAACCATTACGAATTGAGCATCTTCTGCAGCTATTGGCGCGTCAGTAAATATTGGTGCTATGCCACCATACCTATAACCAAGCGAAATCAAAAACAAATTAACTGCGGAAGCCATTATAGTAAGACCCATTGTAATTTTTATCATGTTTTTTTTGAAAATCAATATGTAAAAGCTTATTATTATCAATGCTCCAACAGCTAAAAAGTAAATATTCTGAATCAAACTGTTTCCACCCCTTTTACAAACAAAAATATTATTATAGTCAAACCACAACACACTTCCAAGCCAACAAACAGGTTCATAAATGGAATAACACCGGCACTATTGAAAATGCCAACATTTGGCCCAAATGGAACACTGCTCCCAAATATAGGGCCTGTATTTGCTAAGAAGTTAAAAAAGAATGTATTTGTCAGCAATCCTAAAAAAGCCAACCCTATAAATCCCACAAGTGCGGCGCTTTCAAGGTTCAGGAAAATGTTTTGATCAACGCTAGAAAGCACACTTTTTCCAAATGTTATTAAAAGCAAAGCAAAAGCTGTTGCAATAATCGTACCACCTTGAAACCCACCGCCAGGGGTAAGATGGCCATATGTGATAATGTAGAGACCATATGTTAAAATAGGCACAAAAAGAAAAACTGCTGCAAATTCAACTATTTTAGACACTTCCTTGCTTTCTTTTTGCACGTTATTTCCTCCTAAAAAGAAGAAAAACTGAAGAAACTGCTGCAAATAGAACTGTAGATTCACCAAGCGTATCAAAACCCCTATAGTCAAAGACTACGGCTGAAACTACATTATTAGATGCTGCTTCTCTTTGTGAATTGTTAATGATGTATTCATCCATTGTTGTGTTGGCAGGTCTTCCAAAAGGCCTAAGCGTTAACATACAAGAAAACATGAAGAAAGCAAAAACCATAAGAAAGATTATCTTTATGGATTTCATTTTTCCACCCTTGAAGTTAGCATTATGGCAATTATAAAGAAAGCTGTGCCTAGGCATGCACCTACTGAGGCTTCAGTGATTGCAACATCAGGTGCTTGTAACAGATAGTACTGCAGGGCCAGAAGAACACTCATTATTGCAAGAAAAGCTGTACTGAACAAAAGATCCTTTGTTTTAGCAACTAAAGCTGCACTTAAAACAATCATTGCAAGAGATACTGACTCAAGAATCATTTCTTCACCTTTGCTAGAGCATCACCAAGTACCAATTTTGGTTTTATGCCTGCCTTATAAGCAGCTCTTGTTATCGCATGTGAACCTGTAGCACCACTTATAAGAATTAACAACAAAGCAATAAAAGAGTGTGCAGCAAGAGAAAGATAACCATTTAATATTGAGTAAATTACTACACTCATAATTATACCAATAGAGCCAAAAGTTGTACAAAGAGTGCTTGCATGAGCTCTTGTATAAACATCGTAAAATCTGTGTAAACCTATCGATCCTAAAATGTGAAAAAGCAAACCAACACATATGAGAAATGTTACTATTAGCTCTATCATTTTTTCACCAAGTATTTTGCAAAATAAATTGTGCTTCCAAATGACAAAAGTGTGTAAACTATGGCAATATCAACAAAAAATGATTGCTTGTAGTATACGGCTAGCAATATGAATGCGCTGACAACCATACAGGTTGTTGCATCTATGGCTATTACCCTGTCAGCTATCGTTGGTCCAAGTAATATTCTTAAAAATGCAATAGTTATAGGCAAAGAAAGTAAAAAAGCTGCAACAAGGAACAGTTGCGTTGCTAGGATCATTTTGTTATCCTCCTAATCCAATCTGCAAAGCTACCACAAACTTCTTCAGTCTTTGGCTTTGGATTCCTTGAATTTAAGCAATGTACATAAAGCTTGCCATCTTTTATGTCAAGTGTCAGTGTACCTGGTGTCAAAGTTATAGAATTACCCAACATCACAAGCCCAATGTTGCTTTTAATTTTTGGATCAATTTCAACTATTGCTGGCCTTGTCTTACCTGTAAGCAAAAGGTAAGCCACTGAAAGATTTGCCCTTATCAAGGAGATTAAAAAAGGTCCAAAAATATAAATTGTTAAAAGAAACAACCTGATTGGGTTCAAATACTTTAAGGTAAAATTGTAACCTAAGCGCTTGAAGAGCAAATGAGCAATTAAAGCAGGAAATATTGAATTTGACGCACCAACAAAAAGTGCCTCAAAACTCCAAAAAATAATTTGTCCGGAAAACGCTGTTAAAAGCAGCCAAAAGACATAAGAAAAGAGGTAAAACAATAGAAAATTTTTCACAGTGTTCACCATGGAAATGAGACACAAAACTATTTCTCTTTATGGCTTAGAGGCATAGAAGCAATAAACCTGATAATCTTTTTAATATTTTTTGTAACTCTGTACTTATATCAAAAAATCTGCTTTAAGGAAACCAAAACATTTTAAACTTTCCTAGGTAAATATATTGGACTTATGAACAAAGGAATGTTGCTTGTACTGGCCACTGCTGTAGTTAGTGGCGTTAGTATTTTTTTGAACTCTTTTGCAGTAAAAAACATCGACTCTTTTGTCTTTACAACTTTTAAAAACTCGGTTGTAGCATTGCTGCTTGTTCCATTAATTATTGCGCTTAAAGGAAAACCTTGTGTTATACTCGAGAGAAAGTTTTTACCCGGTTTTTTAGCTATAGGCCTTATAGGCGGCTCAATACCGTTTTTTTTATATTTCTATGCGCTTTCCATTATCCCCGCTACGACAGCTGGTTTTATCCACAAAACACTTTTCTTGTGGGCAGCATTCTTTGCACTTTTGCTAATAAGAGAAAAAATTAGCAAGTGGTTTTTTATTGCAGCTATTTTTATGTTATTAGGTAACTATATAATGAGTCAACCAAAAAACCTTTTTGGATATGGCGAACTAATTGCACTTGCTGCAACTGCTCTTTGGGCTCTTGAAAATGTGATTGCGAAGAAAATGTTGATAAAAAAAGAGATAAATGGCATGGATGTTGCTTTAGCCAGAATGTTTTATGGTTCAATCTTTATGACAATAGGTTTGTTAGCTTTTATGCCAAACTCTGTTTTAAACACATATTGGAATTTTGAAAGAGTATTTTGGCTGATAATAACAGCAGTACTTCTACTTCTTTACGTCTCTACTTATTATAATGGTCTAAAGTACATAGAAGTACACAAAGCTGCAGGCATATTATTGCTGGCACAACCAATAACTGTAGCATTATCTTGGGTTTTTGGCTCTTCTTTAAAATATACTGATTTACTTGGCAGTGCACTTGTAGTGTCGGGTTTCTTTGTTTTGGCATTTGCTTCAATTTTTGTCAATAAGGTGCTGCAGAAGGTGCCAATTTGTACAAAAGCGAAGCATTAGTGAGAGCCTGCAAGTACGCTTTTGTACCAAATAAGTTGGGATACTGTGGCAAATCAGATTTCAGCAAACTTTGCATAGACTTTATAAAAAACCCAAAAGATACAAGCATTGAACAAATTGTTAGCCATTTAAAATCGTTTAAGGCAATGTACAACTACATGAGTCTAATCGCAAAGCACAACTCTTTAGATGTGTTTTCACCAGAAGTGATAGAGGCCTATTGGCTTGGCAACTCTCTGCTTGAAAATGTACCGGCGAGTGCTGTGAAAGAGCTTATAAAAAAAGGATTCACTGAGATTCCACCAGAAATTAGAAACAAAAAAGCCGAATTTATAAAGAATGGTCCTCTGATACAACATTCATTCCATGTTTTGTATGTAAACTTTCTAAATCCTAGGTTAAAGCCAAATATAGAAAATATGAATATGTGCTTGGTTAAATATGGCGAAGTTCTAGAAACAAAAGCAAACAGAATAAAGGTCAAGAGCATTAAACTTTATTATGCCCTTGGAGAACTGAAGCTTTGCGAAAAAATTTTATTTTTAGAAAATCCATTCAACTGTACTCTTTTGCCAGGAAAGCTAGTTTCAACACATTGGGGCGCGGTAATCGAAAAAATAAGTAAAGCAAATGTAAAAAACATTAAGAGGGCCTTGTTTAAAAACATTGAACTTACGAATTCTTATTTAATGACTCAAAACCATTCTTGATCTTTTTTCTTTCTGAACGCAAATACTTCCTGTAGCAGTGTAAAATTCTTTTTAAAGCAAAACGCTTTGACTTAAATCCTTTTATTTTGACCCATTTTTTAGGTTCAAGTTCTTTATATGTTTCAAAAAAGTGAGCAATTCTTCTCTTTATGTGGTCATCGAGATCTTCTATGTCTTTTATTTTCTCATAAGTTGGATCAACTTTGCTTATGGGCACAGCAATTATCTTGTTATCTATGCCATTTTCATCTTCAGTAACAAGAACACCTACCGGCCTAACGGCAATTATACATCCCGGTAACAAAGCTTCTTCGCATATCACCATCACATCAATTGGGTCATTATCGTTTTCTAATGTTTCAGGAATGAAGCCGTAGTTAAAAGGGTACGACATTGCTGTGTACAAAAATCTACTTACTGAAATAAGGCCTGTTTTTTTATTAATTTCATATTTGACATTGCTGTTTTTCGGTATCTCTATAACAGCGTTTACTTCTTTAGGTGCATTTTTACCAATGGTTAATAAGGTCATTTGAGTCACCAATTATCAAACAAAGTATAAAAAAGTTCATCTTTTTAATAAAAGCGGTTCTAAGGCCGCCCATCTTTCTTCATCGCTTTTAGCTCAGGGTCATCGTCAGTTCCTCATCGAACCGCATTAATATTTTAGTGCAAATTTTATTTAAGGATATCTGTTTATATACTCGAATTTTTTTCTATTTTTTATCTATTTCAAGATACCTCTCCACCCAGCTTATCATATCAAGAAAATATTTAGCATTTTGAGAACTCAAACGACCTTTATCATACAATTTCAGTATTCTCCTTGCCTCTTCCTTAAGAGTAGCAACCTGACCACGCTCAATATAACCTTTTGCAGCAAACG
>JAWANJ010000031.1:0-10578 GCA_038895395.1 Candidatus Iainarchaeum sp. | reverse complement strand
CGTTATCCTCAGAGTAGAACCTGAGGTATGTTGTACCTTCTGTGGATATTGTTATTGGCTCAGAGTATGTTGTTGTTGGGGTACAATTTCCCTCAGTGTCAGTGCAGTAATATGTTGCCTTACAACCAGATCCTGAACCATCAGAGCAAGATAATGTTACAGTGACATCGTTGCTTGTCCAAGTATCAAATACATAACTACCCGCATCTGCTGTTGTTGTCGGTGCATTAGCATCCAAAACAGCGTTAATTGGAGTACCGATACCTTGGTTGTGAGCGTTATCCAAAACACGTATATTAATCACTGGGTTGTTGTTTGTGATAGTAACATTTTCTGCATAACATTTTCCACTGTAGTAACCTGTTGATTGCCAGTTAGAACCGTCAATTGTATACTGGCATGTAGTGATATATATTCCGGATAGATTATCTGTTACTTCTGCCTCAATTTTAACGATATTGCTTGGTACATAAGTAGTCCCACCAACAGTGTAGCTTGGTGTTATAGTTATGGCACCCACGGTGGGTGGTGTTTTATCTAACTTTGCAGTATTTGAAGAGGTTTTAACACTCTCTAGATTGCCAGCTTGATCTTCACCTCTGTACTTTATAGTATAGATTCCTTCTTGCTCAATCTTAAATTGCCAGTTATTACCAGAGTCAACATAATTTGAGGAAGTGCTCGGATTTGTTCCGTCGGTAGTATAATAAACTCTTTTGCATCCTGAAGTTAAGTCATTACAGGTGAACCTTACTATAACATCAATGTTACTCCAAACAGTAGGTAGAATTTGATCTGTTGTTGTTGGACCTGTTTTATCAATCTTTATGATTTTCTCCTGTACTGATTCTGTATTGCCTGCGTTATCCTCAGAGTAGAACCTGAGGTATGTTGTACCTTCTGTGGATATTGTTATTGGCTCAGAGTATGTTGTTGTTGGGGTACAATTTCCCTCAGTGTCAGTGCAGTAATATGTTGCCTTACAACCTGCTATACCATTTGTACAGGTTAGCGTTACAGTGACATCTAATGTGCTCCATTCTCCAAATGTATAGTCGCTGTTGTCACTCTTCTTTGCAGTTGCTATTGTTGTCGGTGCAGTAGTATCTAATATAATTGAACCCCAGACAACATCGCTTTCATTATCAGTACTAGTTTTGCATTTAGCATAGACAGTTCTGTTACCATCACTGCCACTTTGCAAACTCCAATCGTAACCATCAGGCATTGGATAACCAAACCAGCTACTCCAAGTGGCTCCATCATTGCTAAAGCTACATTGGTAGATGTTATCTGTACCACTCAGATAGAGCAAAACAGATAAGGTGTTGGTATAAGTGGCATCATCATTTATGTTAAAATCATCTATTATCGGCTTTCCCTTGCTTATTTTCACTTCCACTGATTTTGTCGTTTCCTTGTTCCAAACATTATCAACTGAGTAAAACCTGACATAGTAAACGCCTTCTTCGGTGATATCCAAAGGATTTTTATAAGTAATATCAGGAATGCAAGAGTTGTTATTATCAATACAATAGTATGTTTTATAACAGCCGGTGCCTGAGCCATCTTCACAGGTAAGAGTTACTTCTACATCTAAGTTGCTCCATGTTCCAAAAGTGTAAGGGCTGTTGTCACTCTTCTTTGCAGTTGCTGTTGTAACAGGCGGGTCTACATCATCAGTTATAACAATCCAATCAATGTATAAGCGGTCTTCCACTGCAGAGGGCTCACTTTCTCCTCGGTCCTTATCTTGGAAAGAAACAATAACTTGACCATCACTAGCTACTGATGTAACGTTTAATGTTATACAATCATCAGCGTCATATTTTACAATCAAGCCGTCAATGAAAATATTTTCTGTTCTTTTGAGATCTGCAACAAACCTCAACTTAAAGTTTCCTAGCCTGTATTTGCTAAGGTCTATTTCTTTGGTGTATTTATTCCAAGAATTATTTGGACCGTAATTCCCAATCTCATCTATCAAGCCCCATTTTGAACCATCCCAAAAGTAAAGTTTTAAGTCACCTTTCTTTATTGATTCTGGCCTGTGTAATATCCAAAACTCCAAGGTTGCTGATTCAGCTTCTGTTAAGTCAATATCGTCAGAAATAAGTTCTCCCGTTCTTGCAGCAACGCTTTTTAGGCCAAACTTTTTCTCTGCAAATGTTATATACCATGTTGTTGGTGACTGCCATTGGCTTAAGTCCTGCTCAAAATCATCATAAAATGCCTTTTTCTCTATAAGCTCTTGAAGTTCACCAACAGCCAAGCCATCTGCGGTCACAACAAATCGCTCTTTAGAAGAATGCCCGCAAACAGTCAAGTTGTTGGCTTTGCCTGAGTCAAGTCCTGAAATGAGATAGTTAACATCCAATATTGTCTTACCTGAAACTTTGTCCTCTTGTATAATCCTATAGATATTATTTTTTGTGTATGTATCATCTATTGTGCCTGCATAGCTTTTACCATTTATGATATTTTCATTCGTCGCATTCACCATATATGTGCCTAATGCGCTTGCAGCAAGCAAAGAAAAAATCAAAACAAAAATCAGCGCATTAAAAAAAACCTTAGATAAAACACAAAATCTTTTTTGTTCCATTCGATTACCCCTAATAAGTATAAATAATAAATAACTTATTCAAGTGAATATATTATATTTATTAGACAAGCTTTTAAACCCTCTTTGTTCTTTTTGCATTTGTAAAAATGGAAAAATAAACATATTTCAAACCACACCCCCAAAAAAAGCCCCCATTTAGTATTAGTTCCATCTTATAGGATATCTTATACACATATATTTATAATGCTATAATATTGGTTATTTATTGATAATTGTAATTGACAGCCGTTTTTTACTTTGCCCATGACAAAAGTTTCTTAAGTGCAACTATATCTTTCTTCAGAGGCTCTAGCTTTTTGTCAATCTCTTTTATCTGGCGCATTGCTTCTTGCTTTCTAAAATCCAAAATTTGGTCACTGTAATTTGCAAGTTTTTTATTCTTCTTATATATTGGTGACTCTTCAAAGGTCGTTCTTAATTGCTTTCTATAATCTTCATTTTCAACAAATGTTTTTATCATTGGTTCCCATCTTTCATCTGCAGCAAGATGCACGGGAATGTTAACCTTCTTTGCATCTTCACGATATTCTTTGTCAACCAAAAACTTTAGCATATGTTTCCAATAAATTGGCTTTGTGTACTTTTTGAAGAAATGCGCAAGGTAGTATCTTTCAGCTTTTTTCAACCTTTTGTTCCAGAAGGCCTTTTGTCTTTCCAAGTCCTTTATAGTGCTTTCACGCTCACTTATGAGATGCTGAAGGCGACTCTTAGAAGGATAGACAAGCTCAGGCCATTCCTTCGCAGAGACTATTTTTAACCTAACCACGCCGCCAAGCTCAAAGTAGCGTTTAAGGGCATCCTCAAGCTCTTCATTTTTTATCTTTATTTTCTGCTTGAACGTTTTGTAGTCAGAGATTGTTTCTTCACGCATCTTTTAAATAGATATCCAAAGCACTTAATAAATGTTTTTTAAATGACCTTTAGCTTGACTTTTAGCTTATAAGTAAAGAAATATAAAACATTCAATGCTTAATTTTTTGCATGTTCGGCATGAGCCCTGCACAGATGAGGCGTTTGATGAAAGATATCTCAATGCAAGAAATTGAAGCAAGCAAAGTAATAATTGAATCCAAGGACAAAAGGATCGTAATTGAAAATCCAAAGATAACAGCAATGCAAATCCAAGGACAAAAAACCTATACTGTTTTAGGTAAGGAGCGAATTGAGGAAATAAGCAAAGGTTCTTCTGAGCCAAGTGAAGAAGATATAGAACTTGTCAAAGAAAAAACAGGTAAAAGTAGGGAAGAGGTCATAAAAGCACTTAAAGACTCGCAAAATGATCTTGCTTTAGCAATAAAAAAATTGCAGGAAAAATAATTGCGGATATTTTAGCTTTTTGCCTATGTTTTTAGTCTGCTGGTTTTGACAAAGCCTTTTCAGTTGCGAAAACACCAAGAAGTGTTTTTCTTTGCGCATATGCTGTTACCTCAAATTCTACATAATCTCCAACATCATGACCAAAAGCAAGCACTGCTCGTACAGGCGTGGTTACTGGCATAACTTGGTTTGTGTCAGGCCTTGTCACAGAACGTAATTCAATGTAGCCTTCTTCAGAAAATCTTTCGTTGCTAAGTGTTAAGCCATTTTCAGCAAAGATTTCTTTTATCCTGTCCCTTAAGGAAATCCTTTTTTTTGCGTCCATGCTGCTCTTTAGCAAAACTTGTAACTCCAAAGAAATTTTAGCATCTTCAATTTCATAGCTTAACCCTTTTGCATTTATAATCTCAGAAACTTTTCTTTTTACCTCAGCATAGCTTTCTTCAGAGTTTTCAAACTCGACAGTTAATTCAATTTTTTTGCTTTTATTTTCATCGTATGCTACGCTAAAATCTTTCATCTTTTTTGTGGTTTCCTTTAAAATAGCAAGCGCTTCATTCAAATCTTGAACAAGTTTTTCTTTTTCCTCTTTGCTTATTTCACCAAATTCTATTTTGAAAAGAAGTGGTTTTTGAACTGACGCTTGCACCAAAGCATCATCTATGCCATCCAAAGCTTTTAGCCTGGTTTCAATGTTGTTGGTGTCAAGAGCAACATAGTCAAAACTTTGGTTGAATATGAATGAATTTTCAATACTTACAATCTTTGCATTTATATCTTGCCTGAAAAAGTATAGCTGAGAAGAAAGATTTTGCTCTTCAAAGGCTTGCATTGTACCTTTAACTAGTTGATTTCCTTGGAGCTGAGCATAAATGGTTATTTTAAGCTTGTCCTCTTTTTCTGTATCGGGACTTACTATTACACTTATGAATGGTTCCTCTAGGTTTACATCCCTTGTTTCATTTGAATCGATTGCCTTGAAGGTAATTTTTGTAGGAACCTTTGCTATTACATGCCTATAGGCGCTAACATCAAAAAGAATGTTGTCATCTTGAAGTTTCTTAGAAATGATATCTATGTTTGAGTCTGTTTTTAGAACTGCTGAAAAAACAAAGGCAGTTTTGTCTGTGCTAAGCTCAGGCCTGTAGTTTGCTGAAGAAATCTTAGAACCAAGTGTGCTTTCTATTTTGCTCACTAGGTCGTCTTTGTTATAATTGTCAGTATAACCCAAGAAAGTGTATGTGGAGGTCATTTCTGCAACAGTAGCATCTATGTCTCTTGCCTGAAAACTGCCTATTGGCAACGACGGTGTCTGATTTGGTTTTGTATCTTGTTCTTGTGTTGGTTTTCTATAAAGGACAACACTCACGACTGAAAGCACTATTATTAGCCCTAAAAAAATGCTCATCATGGCCTTACGTTTTTCAGAATCCATCTTTCCCATTTATTATCACTTAAACTTACAAAAAGACAAATAAAAAACTTCCTAAAAAGAAATAAAAATTAATACTAATATAGAGATTTTATTGTTTGAGTTTGCTTTTTTATTTTTACGTGGTGAGTTTATGGCTTTTAAGACAGGTGATTTGATAAAGGTAAACTATACCTTGAAAGACAGAGAAGATGTTCTAGATACAACAGTTGAAAACGTAGCTATAAAGTCAGGAATATTTAATAGTAAAAAAAAATATAGGCCAGCCACAGTCATCATAGGCAAAAAAAATTTCTTTGAAAAAGTTGATAAAGAAATAGAAACAATGAATGTTGGCGAAAAAAAAGTCATTGAGCTAAAACCCAATGACGCCTTTGGCGATAGAAGTGCTGAGCTCATAAGCATAGTTGCTTTAAGTGAGTTTAAGAAGAGAAACATAGTGCCGTTTCCTGGGCTTGTTGTGGATGTAAATGGCATGCAAGGCAGAGTTCAAAGTGTTAGCGGCGGTAGAGTCAGGGTTGATTTCAATCACCCCTTGGCAGGCAAGGATCTTATATTTGAGGTTGAGGTTGTTGAAAAGATTGATGATGATAAAAAAAAGGCTTCAGCGCTTCTTGAAAGATATTTTGGAGACAGTAGCGGTGCTGAATTAAGTTTATCTGATAAAAAGCTAGTAGTGGCTTTAGATCCGACAAAAGTTGTTGTTACCGATTCTCAGAAAAAAGAGTTTGTAGATGCGGCTTTTAGTTGCATTGGGATTGAAGAAGTAAACATTGTAGAAAAATTTTTTAAGGAGAAAAAGAAATCGTGAAAAATAAAGTTTTTCTAAATATTTAGTCATAGTAATATTTGGCAAGAATGCTGTAGAATATCTTTTTAAATATTGTGTATGAAAATTTTAGTTACTACCCAATCTTTTTCTTTTGGTGATTTACTTGGTAGACAAGATGGATATAAAAAGTGGAACAACCACTGTTGGTGTAATAGCCAAGGACGCTGTTGTTTTAGCTGCAGACATGAAAGCTACTTTGGGTAATATTGGTTATGAGTTGGAGGCTCAAAAGATATACAAAATAACTGATAAGATTGCAATAACAAATGCTGGAAGTGTGGGTGACTCATTGACAATAATAAGATTCTTGCGTGCTAAAGCCAAGGTGTATGAAACTGAAAATGGAAAGCCAATAACTGCGAAAGCTGTTGCAACCTTGCTTTCGAATATACTAAATGCGAACAGGTATTTCCCATACATAGCTCAATTTATTGTTGGTGGCATAGAGCCACAACCATCTATTTTTGAGGTAACTCCATATGGTGACCTAATAAGTAGAGATAAGTTTGCCACAAGCGGTTCTGGGACCCCATTAGCTTTAGCAATACTTGATAACGAATATAAACCCGGCATGAGCAAAGAACAAGCAATTGAAGTAGCCGTACATGCTATTGAAGCGTCAAGAAAAAGAGACATATACACTGGTGGAAAATCAATTGCAGTAATGGTTATAACAAACAAAGGTATTGAAGAGCTAACAGAAAAAGAAGTAGAGAAATATTTAAAAAAGAGGCAAGAAGTCAACAAATAAGTTAGGTTGATTTTGTATCTTTATTTTGGCTCTCTATCCACTAATGCAATTTACTGTGAAAAATATGGAAAGGATTGAGGAGTTAAAAGAAAGTATAAAAAAACAATTGCCTCCTGAGGTTAGTTTGTCAAAGATTGAATTTGAAGGACCAGAAATAACGCTGTACACCAAAAATCCGGAGGCTTTTTTCGAGAATGAGAATCTAGTTGCTAAAATAGCATCTGAGTTAAAGAAAAGGGTAAACATAAGAGTAGACAAAAGCTTACTAAAAGATCCTTCAGAAGCAAAAGAAATAATACTTGGGATAATACCAAAAGAGGCTGATGTTAAAGACATAAAGTTCAGTGAGTACTTTGCAGAAGTTATAATCGAGGCTTTAAAGCCAGGGCTTGTTATTGGGAAAGGAGGTTCAACATCAAAGGAAATCATACTCAAAACCGGATGGACTCCAAAGATCTATAGAGCACCAACATCAAAGTCTGAAACGTTGAAGGGCATACGGCACCATCTTTATAGGTACCAAAAAGAGAGAAAGGCCATACTTACAAAGATAGCTGAAAAAATATATAGAGAGCCAAGAAGCAACAATACCTGGAGTCGCATCGTTTGTTTGGGTGGTTTTAGAGAGGTTGGGAGAAGTTGTATACTATTTGAAAAAAACGAAACCAAAATATTGTTAGATTGTGGCGTCAACGTTGGATCAAACAAGGAGCAGTTTCCATATCTCGATGCTTTGAATTTTCCTCTTAGTGAAATAGATGCTGTAGTAGTCACGCATGCACATATGGACCACGCTGGTTTTGTGCCTTTCCTTTATAGAAACGGTTACGAAGGCCCAACATACTGCACTGAACCAACAAGGGACCTAATGACGTTGCTGCAATTTGACTATATAGATGTTGCTATAAAAGAAGGTGTAGAGCCACCATACACTGAACAAGATGTAAAAACAATGTTAAAGTATTGTATTGTGTGTGAATACAATGAAGTAACTGACATTGCCCCGGATATAAGGCTTACATTGCACAATGCTTCCCACATACTTGGTTCAGCTTCTGCACACTTACATGTTGGTCTTGGGGAGCATAATTTGTTGTATACTGGAGATATAAAATATGGTTTCACAAGGCTTTTCGACATAATGGAAACAAAATATCCAAGGCTTGAGACTCTTATAATAGAAAGCACTTATGGTGATAAACAAGATATACAACCAAGCAGAGAAGTTTCTGAGATGCAGCTCATAAAGATCATAAATGAGACCATTGAAAAGGGCGGCAATGTGCTCATACCAGTGTTTGCTGTAGGCCGAGGTCAGGAAATAATGCTTGTGATAGAGAGCTTCTACAGGAGAGGAGAGTTTAAGGGGAAGTGCTACATAGATGGAATGACTGCTGAGGCTAACGCAATATTTACAGCATATCCCGAATACATGAGGGAAAGCTTAAGAAGGCGCATACTTCAAAATGATTCTCCTTTCGTATCTGAAATATTTGAAACTGTGAAAGACGGTGAGCGCATGGACATAATCAACAATGGTGGTTCAGTCATAATTGCTAGCAGTGGAATGCTAACTGGGGGTCCGTCTTTAGAGTATTTGAAAGCCATGGCTGAAAATGAAAAAAATACTTTGATATTTGTTGGTTACCAAGCAGAGGGAACTCTTGGACGCAAGATCCAAAACGGTGCTAAAATAATACCCGTAACCTCAAAGAACGAAAAAACCAAGGCTTTAAAGATAAACATGCGTATTGAAACTGTTGAAGGCTTTTCAGGGCACAGCGATAGGAATCAGTTAATTGCCTACATAAAAAGCCTAAAGCCATCAGCAAAGCAGATAATAGTAAACCACGGTGAAAAGCAAAAAGCAGTTAACTTTGCTAATTTTATTTCTACTAGGCTTGGCATAAAAGCTACGGCACTACAAAATTTAGATGCGAAGAGGTTATCATAACCGTAATAAAAAGTTACGAATCGCTGTTTGGAAAAACTTTTTTTATAATGGAAAAATTTTATTCTCATTTTTTTATTTTATACATAACTAAATTTAACAAAATAATTTAAGAAAGTTAATTTTTTTTATAAAAAAACGATGAATAGCTCATATATACATAAGAAAATAAGGCCAAATTATTCATTTTTTTTTCAAAAAAAGTTTTTTTAGCAATCTATACATAAAAAAAACCACAATTTTTTCGTATTTACCGAAAATTTTTTATATAAGTTTGTTGTTTTTAGATATCAGGGTTTGGGGGCTTTAGATATGGCCTCGGTAGATAGCCAGTTTGGGCGTGCCAAAAAGCTTTGTAGGGATATTATGAGAGGCAGGTTGGTTTCAGACAATAAAATAGTGCAAAAAAAGGCCAAACTAATTCTAAAAGCACCTCACCAACCCAAACCCTCCCTTTAATTTTTTCTTTTTTTGTTTCAGCTACTAATTTTTAATTGATTTCAATAAATTTTACTTATGCGTTTGGTTATAACCGGATCTCCAGGAACAGGAAAAACTTCAATAGCAAAACTGCTAGCATCAAAAACAAATCACAAGTGGATAAACGAAATGGAATTTGCGCTTTCAAAAAAAATTGGCTTCTGGGACAAAAACGAAAACGAACTCGTTGTGCCACTGAGCAAACTTAGAAAGGAACTTTTGAAAGAGCTATCCTCTAAAGAAAATATAATTGTAGAAGGCCATCTGCTATGCGAGATCAAGCTGCCTGTGGATGCGGTCATTCTTTTGCGCGTAGACCCAGAAGTTCTTTGCGAAAGACTTGAAAGAAAAAAATATTCAGCTTCAAAGATAGCGGACAACGTTTTTTGTGAGGGCATAGATTACTGCAAAAAGAATCTTTTGAGGCGGTACCCTCAAAGCAAAATCATAGAGATAAAAAATGAATCGAACATAAATGATATTGTAAAAAACATATTGGTGGAATTAAAAAGGCGTGGTATTTATGCAAAATAGGCGTATTGCTCTAACTATCTTGTTTATAATGGCCTTTTTTTATAGTGCAAATTTTTGTTATAGTTTAAAAATATTTGAGCAAAGCCTGGAAGATCTTGGATATGCTGGTTTTGAAGTCGAGCGAGGTTTTGAAGAGAGTTGCAGGGAATACCCAATAAAAGTTCAAAGTTATGATGGCTATTCTTTTATAACAATTTTGGCGGTTTTTACACCAAATAACAATGGAACTGCTAATGTTGAATGCTACATAGACGGAAGCTTGATTGGTCTAATTAACGCAAAAGACTTTGATTGCAATACTGGCTTGTGTGTTTATTATTTGCCTGTGGACAAGAATAAAATTGTTGGAGAACATAAGCTAAAGTTTTGTCTCAGACCAAGCCAAAGCATAGTGAAGATAGCATTGAACAACCAAACAAAGATTGGGTTGTATCTCATAGGCATATTTAAGGGGGAAGATTTCAGAAAGTGTGTGGTTATTGGAAACGAATGTTTGGAAAAATACAGCGCCGTTGTAGGTGAAGACTTAAATGTAAAGATAATCCTTAAAAACTCAGGAAATTATGAATCAAAGGCTTTAATATACGCTGTAAGGCCCGTATTGCCAGAAAAAGAAACAAGAAAAGAGCTAAGCGAGCTTACTTTTTTAGAAAGC
>JAWANJ010000030.1:0-10826 GCA_038895395.1 Candidatus Iainarchaeum sp. | reverse complement strand
AAAGCGCCGGTAATGTTGTTGATCCACTTGAAATTGCGAGGAAATACAACATAGACTCAGTTAGATATTATTTAATAAGAGAAACCCCCTTTGGTGAGGATGGTTTTTTCTCAGAAACAAAACTTGTTGAAAGAAGCAACACTGAACTTGCAAACGACTTGGGAAACTTTGCAAATAGAGTTTTAGCATTGATATCGCAGAAGAAAAATAGTTGCATTCCAAAAGGAAAGCTGGATGCTTCTATAACAAAAAAGCTCGACATAGAAAAAATTAAAAAGCATTTTGAAAACTTTGAGCTTCACTTAGCTCTTGCTGAAATAATGAACTTTGTGAAGCAATGCAACCAGTACATAAATGAAAAGGAACCTTGGAAAAAAGATGGTGAAGAGCTAAATGACATACTTTACACTCTTGCCGAGCTTTTACGTGCAATGGCAATTTTGCTCTACCCATTTATTCCATCAAGTTCCGAAAAAATAGCGGCATCGCTAGGCACAAAAATAGAATGTCTTGATGATATATTTTCTAAAAAAGGTGTTGAAGGCAAAAAAGTTGAAAGTCAGTGCATACTTTTCCAAAAAATAAAGCCTTAGAAAGATATACACAAAGATTAAAAACAATTTAGTTATAAGTATATGGGGGGATTAAATGATTTGGGTTTATGTTCTAATTGCTATTGTTGCAATAGTTTTTTTAGCAATTATTGTGATGTACAATAGACTGGTTTCGTTAAGAAACCGTGTGAAAAACGCTTGGTCACAAATAGATGTACAACTGAAAAGAAGAGCCGACTTGGTGCCTAATTTGGTTGAGACTGTCAAAGCATATATGACACACGAAAGGACAACTCTTGAGACTGTAACAAAAGCAAGGACTGCTTTCATGAATGCAACTACAGTTAAAGAAAAAGCACAAGCAACTAACATGCTTACTGGTGCATTAAAGAGCCTATTTGCAGTTGCAGAAAACTACCCAGAACTTAAAGCAAGTCAAAACTTTTTACAATTACAAGAGGAGCTCAGTGGAATAGAAAATAAGATTGCGTATGCAAGACAATTCTACAATGACTCAGTGATGACCTATAATATTGCACTGGAAAAGTTCCCAACGAATATCGTTGCAGGTATTTTCGGTTTTAAGAAGGAATTTGATTATTTCGAGGTAGAGGAAACTGAAAGGGCAGCACCAAAAGTAAGCTTTGCGTGAGCAAAATGCAAATGTGGGACGCTGCTGCTGCAAATAGACGCAACAGTTTCCTTATACTTGTTTTTTTCATATTATTTATATACTCGTTAGTCTGGCTTATAAACTATGTGTTTGGTTTTGGTGAGATTTTTCTAATAGTTGCTTTCATAATAGCTCTTATTGGAAGCTTTTTTTCTTACTATTACTCAGATAAGATAGTCTTGGCAATAAGTGGTGCTCGGCCTGTAAGTCATGAGGAAAACCCTTACCTTTATCACCTTGTAGAAGGTTTGGCTATTGCTGCAGGAATACCAACTCCAAAATGCTATATTATAGAAGACACAGCACCAAATGCCTTTGCCACAGGCAGGAACCCGGAAAATGCTGTTATATGTGTTACAACTGGGTTGCTTAAGAAACTAAACAGGGCAGAGCTTGAAGGAGTAATAGCCCACGAGATGTCACACATAAAAAACTATGATATTAGGTATATGACAATTGTTGCGGTTCTTGTAGGTACTGTGGTGCTATTAAGCGATTGGATGCTTAGGGCATTCGTATGGGGCGGTGATAGAAGCCGAAGCAGGGGGCGAGGTAGTGGTTTAATAATTATAATAGCCATTGTTGCAGCAATATTGGCTCCAATAATTGCAACACTTATTAAGTTAGCTTTGTCTAGACAGCGTGAATATCTAGCTGATGCAGATGCTGCTGCTCTTACACGATATCCTGAAGGTCTTGCTTCTGCGCTTGAAAAACTGGCCTCAGATAAGGAACCACTGGAAGCAGCAAACAGAGCCACCGCACATCTTTATATAGTAAACCCTCTAAAAAGCGACGTTGGCAGCAAAATTGCCAGTCTTTTTAGCACACACCCACCAATAGAGGAAAGAATTAAAAGGTTAAGGTCAATGTGAGTCTTGAGCTTATTGCTATTTTTTAACAACTTTTTTAAACTGAGATCTAGATGTTTTTCTTTTAGTTTTCTCTTTTTTGGGTTGTTGTCTCTTACCGAAAAGTTGTTGCATTCTTTTTGCAAGATAAGCAGTAGAAGGCCTTATTATTGGCATGATATCACCACATATAAAAGACAGAAAGATATTAATAAGACTTTCTTTAAAAGCTTCTCTTAAGAGCTTTTTTATTTGTGGTTTTTGTATGATTAAGGTTGGTTGTTGTGGTTGGGGCTACTATAAAACAAGTGATGCAAGCAAAACCAAATCAATTCTTCAAGCTTACTGCCTTAACTATGAATGTATCGAAGTAAATTATACTTTTTACAAAATACCAAAGCTAAGCACAGTAAGTAGGTGGAGAAAAGAAGCGGATGAGATAAACAAAAATTTTGAGTTCATAGTTAAGTGCCCTAGAGTGATAACACATTTAGAACAGTTCTCTCATAGTTCGGTACAAATATTTGAAAATGTAAAAGATATTTGTTATTCTTTAAGATCCACAACAGTGGTTTTTCAGACACCCCCAAGTTTTGGACCAAGTGAAAAGAACATAAGTAAAATGAAAAATTTTTTTGAAAAAATCGAGCGTGACAAGCTTACTCTTGTATGGGAGCCAAGAGGCGAATGGCTGACACAAGTTGAAAAAGTCAAGCACCTATGTGATTCTTTAAACTTAATTGAATGCACTGATTTGTTTAGAAAGAAACCAATGTCTTTTAGCGATGAAAAAATTGCATATTTAAGGCTACACGGGTTGGGCAAAGAAAGTCCTTATCAGTATAAGTTTACCTCAGATGATTTGAAATGGCTAGCTGAAAGGGTTGGAGAAATTAATAAGATTGTTGATAAGATTTTTGTTATGTTCAACAACTTTGCTATGTATGAAGATGCTATCGAGTTTAAGAAAGTTTTAGGCTTGGATTAGTTAGAAATTTTATATAAAAAAAGAGCTATTACGCCGAGGGTGGGATTTGAACCCACGCGTGCTTTCGCACACCAGCTTTCTCGTGCGTTGAGTCTCGAGGCTGGCGCATTGGACCACTCTGCCACCTCGGCATACAGATGAAGTTAATTAAAAGTGTTTTTAATTGCTTTTAATTACTTAGCTCCAAACAACTTCTCCCTTATTTTGGCCTCTTTGTATGCTTTTTCAATTGAACTATGGGATATTGTGCCTATGAGTTGACCTGATTCCATAACAGGAACCATTGAATAGCCTTTTGCAAGAAACTTTTCAAGTATTTTATTTGTCGAAGCTTTTGCATCCACTGACTCAACCGGAATGGCATATTTTCCAACAGGTTCCTGCGGGTTTATTTTTTCTGGCAAAAGGTCTATGTCAAGTAATCCGTATCTTTTTGACCCATAATCAACTAAGCAGCTGAATTTTTTTCTATAGAAAAGTTCTTCAAGAACAATGTAAATTGGGATTGTTGGTTCTACGATTATTGGATCTGTGTCGAGCAGCTCATCTATCTTTATATTTTCAAGCGCATGCTTGGTTTCAATTATTCGTGCTTCTTCTTTTGAACCTAAAAATATGAACACAGATATTATTGTAAGAAACAAGTTTTGAATAGCAAAGCTCACTATAAAAAGAAACAAAGCAGTTATAGCACTTATTGTAGTTACAACCCGTGTTGCTTTTATCATACCAAGCTTCATACCTAAAAGAGATCTTAGCACACGGCCTCCGTCAAGCGGCAAAGCTGGTAGGAAAAGGTTAAAGGAACCAAGCAAAAGGTTTACATAAAGAAGTGTAAAGAAAGGATATTGGAAAAAAATATTGTCAATCTCTGACTCTACAGTGTCTTGAAAAAGTATATGCCATGGAAAAGGAATTGAAAAAAATGCAATAAGAAATATAACAGCTACAACTACTGAGAAGTTGAACAATGGGCCGCTTATTGAAATAAGAAACTCATCAGTTGGTTTTTCTGGAAGCTCTTCTGCAACTGCTACTCCACCTATTGGCAAAAGAACTATTCTGTGCACAGGTATACCACGGTTTATAGACACTATGCTATGCACAAGCTCATGAAAGGCAACACTCATGAAAAGAAAGAAAAAAAGAGTTGCGGTAGAAAGCATGCTTTCAATGCCTTCAGCTAAAGCTGAAATTAACACAAAGAAGACTAACAAAATGAAAGACCAGTGAAGCTCTATTGAAATGCCGAAAGGTCTTCCAAGAACAAGGGAACGCATAACAGTCTCATAAAATTAGAAAAAGAAAAAAATAATAAATAGGGGCTTTTGAAAAGCCCGCAAAAAACGACATTACTTATAGGGGCTAAGTCCTCTGATTAAAAAGCCAAAAATGAAAATGGTCGAGACCAATGAAATTGCAATTAGAATAAGTATCGAAACGTTAGCTAAAATGTATGTGCCAACAAAAGAGGTTATCATATCAGTGTCGAAAAGTTCAACTAGTGCCCTGTAGGACAATGACAAAGCAAGAGAAAGCCCAACAATAGCTATCGGGACAACCACCACCAGTATTAGGATGAGTGCATAAATCTCCCCGGTTTCGCAATCAGCCCTATTATTATAGAAAGAACCAAGGTGAGTACAGAGGTAACTACCACCACAAAAAATGGAAAAGTAACTGAAGTTAGGCCACTGAAGTAGTCGCCTCTTCCGCCCAAAGTATTGACTATTAACTTAACAACAAAACCCAAAAATAGCTGTGACAAAAATAGCACGAAAAACACAACCACCGTGGGCAATAGCACATTGTTAAAAAAATCTGATTTGGTTGAGGTCGAAGCCAATAGCAAGAAAATAAAAGAAGTTACCGCAAGTATTAAGGAATTTACTAAAGCCAGCATTAACTTTTCTGCAAGTTGTGTTCTTGCTTGGCTTTTTGAAGTGCCTCTACAGGATTAAAAATTATACTTAACAATTATTTCACCTATTTCACCTCCAAAATACAAATGTATTAAAACACAGTAGTTTTTCTTATATTTAAAGGTTTCTTTTCTCGGTGGAAGAAGTTACGGCAATCTGAGAAGCACATTTCTCACTGAATTCCAAAAATCAGATGCTTACAGAGTGTTTTAGGATTGTTGCAATATATCATATGCTTTCTGAAGAACATAAGAAAGAACCAAGATCTGAAGCGAAGGCATAGCATAGTTAACCCATAAATTCCAATATTTGAATAAAAACATTTTCACAATCTTTTTCGTTTAGCCCTTTTACTATAACTTTTCCACTTTTGAAGAGGCTAACACCCGCGCTCCTAAATCTGATCATCAGAAGGAATGGTGTCTCTGCAATCACTTTGGCTCCTTTTTCTTCAAGGCCTTTTCTTATTTTTTTAAGGTCTAATGTTAATTTTTTCTTTGGAATAAAAGCAAAAGCATTTTCACCTTTGCATGAGCTTTTTGTAAAATCATCAGCTTTAAGCATCATAGCACACACATTTTAAAAAAGGAAGTATTTAATTAATATAGTGGTTTTTAATGGAATTGCCTTTGGGTACCCCATACCAAGAACATCTAAAAACAACAGAAGTAGATATGCTCAAAGGTATAACTGAACTTATGCAAAAAAACTTTACTGGATACATAATTGTGACAATACATGGTATTGACGGCATGGAAGAAGGAGCAATTCTTTTTAGAAATGGTTTAATTGTTGGGGCTGGTTATGAATTCATGAAGCATGGTGTTACAATCGAAGGTACCAATGCTTTTGAAATTGTACTCAATGCATTTAAGGCCAAGTATGGCATAATTGACATATATTCCTTGAGCCTACAGCACATGGATTTGGTAATAGCATTTCACGAGAAAATGTTGATTAAAGCTAAGATCGATCCAAAAACACTTCAAAAGCTGTACCCCAAGGAATTTTCTGATAAATATGCTAGGGCCATAGTAAGGCAAAAAGAAGAGCAGTCTAAGTATGAGGTTTTCAAAAAAATTGGTTTACCAGAAATGATATCAGAGCACGTATCTGAGCAAGTTCAGGAGAAAACATCTTAAAGGATTAAGATTAAAAGAAAAAAGTATTTATATAATAAGAGTTTTATATTTTATTGCTAAAAGCAGTAGTGATATCATGGGACGTAGTATTGCTTTAGCTTCTGGAAAGGGTGGTGTTGGAAAAACAACAATAGTTGCAAATTTGGGGATAGCTCTTGCATCTAGTGGTTTTAAGACATTAATAGTTGATGCAGACATAGCAATGGCCAACCTATCTCTTTTATTTAAATTACAAAACTCACCCATTACATTGCATGAAGTCCTAATGGGTGATGCTAACATTGAAGACGGTATTTATAGTGGTCCAAAAGGGGTCGAGATTGTACCAAGTGGCTTAAGCCTGGAAAGCTATAGAAAGGCGGATCCCATAAGGCTTAAACAAGCTATAGAGTCTGTTGTGAATAGATATGACTTTGTGTTGTTAGACGTGCCTGCCGGAATTGAGCGTTGCACGTTATCAGCTTTTAATGCGGCACAACAGACACTTATAATAACAACACCTGACGCTCCAAGCGCTGCTGATGCATTGAAGGCGAAAAGCGTTGCGCAAAGACTTATGTCAAAACCTTTTGGTTTTGTTATAAACATGGTGAGGGATGAAAAAGGTGAACTTACTAAAACTCAGCTTAGCACAATGCTTGAGTTACCTCATTATGGATCAATACCGTTCGATCCTGAAGTAAGAAGAAGTTTTGTGGAAGGCCTTGAACCAGTCATAGTAAGAAAGCCACAGTCACCTGCTTCAAAGGCCATAATTGATATCGCAAGCAGGCTTGTAGGAAAACATGTTGATGTGGAAGAAAAGAAAGGTTCCATATTTGCAAGGTTATTTAGTATGTTCTCCAAAAAGAAAGAGGTGTAAAAATGACAAGACCTTTTGATGACCTTACCAAATCACTTGGAAAGCCAGTTTTGGTGAGATTGAAGGGGGACAAAACTATAAGGGGTGTTTTGAGTTCTTTTGATGTACACTTGAACATAATATTAGAAAACGCAGAGGAATTCGGGGAAGGACAAGAACAAACACCAAAAGAAAAGTACCCTCGTGTGATGGTTAGAGGTGACAACATAATTTTTGTCGTGCTTTGAGGCTTTTGTTGCGTGTTTTTTTAAATGGTTTGCTTTTTCTATATTTTATCACGGGCCGGTGGTGTAGTGGTAACACGCGTCCTTGGCATGGACGAGACCCTGGGTTCAAGTCCCAGCCGGTCCATTTAGATCTTGATTTTTAAAAACTTAACAATGCAACGGAAATTAACAACAAAGCAACCTAATTTTTATTTTTGGGCCATACGAAGTCAAACCTTCTTGGTGCTCTAACAAAGGAAAGTTTTTATATTTGATATGCGTATTATAGATTGGATTCAAATGGCGGATACTGAAGAAAAAAGACGTGCAATTATACTTGACTCTGTAAAGAAATTAATTAGTTTAGATTTATCTGATGACGAGATAATAAAAAACCTAGAGGATGTAGGCATAAGCGAAAAGGAGGCAAAAGAGCTCATTGCGGCAGCAAAGGCGGAAATTGAAAAGGGAAAAAGCGCAGTTGCTGAAGAAACTGGGGAAAAAATTGTAGTCACAGAAAAAAAGGCTGCTGAATTATGGCAAAATGCAATTGTTAATATGGTCAACAAAAAGATTGAAGAAAAAACAGCAGCATACTTTGAAGCTGAAAAAAACAAACTTATTGCATTGCTTGACTCTAAAATCATATTTGTCACTCAAAAAATCAATGCCGAGTTGGAGCAGAAAGAGAAGGAGCTAGAAGCAATACTTAATAAGCGTATAGAGGAAATAAAGTCCATAAACGAAGAACACAAAAAGCTAATTGAAGAAGTAAAATCCATTACAAAAGACAAAGAAAAACTTCTTGAAGAACTACACGAAGCGAAAATGGAAATCGAGACAGCAAAACAAGAAGCTGAAGACATAAGGTTATCTGTGGAAAAGGATTTGAGGGAAAAAGCTGCTGCAGTTTTAAAGGATATTGATGAGAAAAGTGAAAGAACCGCAAAAGAGGTGTCTGCTGCTGCTTTGAGCAAAATAAACAAATTAGAGGGTGACTTGGCAAGCTTACGATATAGTATAAAGAAAGTAAGTGAAGATGCTAGGACTGAACTAGAAAGTGCTGCAGCTGAGATAAAGGCCAAAATAATAAAAGATATAAACCAGCTCATGGAAAAGAAGGTTGGGGAAGCTGGTCAGGAAATAAACAATATAAAACAGACTTTAATAACCGAGGTTGAGGACTCATTGGCCAAATCACGTTTGGAGATAAAGCAATTCTTGAAGAAAGCACAGCAAGAAATAAGTAGGCTTGACACACGAGTTGTAAAGACATTGGAATTAGAGTCTGAAATAATTGAAGATATCATAAAGGAGGCCACAACTCACATAGAAAATATGAAGCTTGCAACAAGGGATGAGCTCGTTTCTGAGATAAACAAACATATTGAAGAGCTGGAAGAAATTAAGAGACAAATAAACCCCGAAGCGATAAAAGCAAAAATGAATGAGCTAGAGCAGCTTAGAAAGCAAGTACCAAAAGACGTTGAACTTATAGCAAAAGAAAAACTTGGCTCAATAGAGAAAGAATATGCTGCACGCATAACAGAAAAACTATCAGAGATAGAAGCAAAGATGGCAGAAACTGAAGAAATTGTTGAAGATATAGTACACTCTGCTGATCTCAAAGCTAAAGAACTTGAAAAGCTTGACGAACTTCTTAACACAAAAACGCTTGAGCACATAAACCAAATGGAAAAAGATTACAGAAGTCGCATGGCTGAAATCACAAAAGAAATTGAAAACGCGAAGAAGAGTTATGCTAAGATACTCGCAGAAGCTAATAGCACTAAAGAAGAGCTAAACAAAGCAAGAAGCATGTTAGCAAGCGAGATTAAAGCATACAAAGAAGAGCTTCAAAATTCAATCGAAAAGATTAAAGCTGAAAATGCTGCAAGGATCGAAAGCTTCATAAACGAAGTTCAAAATGGAATACTAAAGAGATGCGAGCGCGTACTAAAAGGCTTTGAAGGTTATACAACCATGGACCTGAATAGACTAAAGCAAACACTTGTTAAAGAATCAATGAAAGAAATGCAAAAAGAACTTGAAGAAAAGAAAAGTGAATTTGAGAGAGAAATGAAGTCTTTGCAACAAAAGATTAGTAAAGAAGCTTCAAACCTTGACCTAGAAAAAGTAAAGAGCGAGGTTGAAGCTATTGCCTCATTTAGGGAGGAGTTTATAAAAGTGCTAGATGGGCATATAGAGAAGTTTAATGAACGCATACAAAAGTTTAATGAGGCCATAAATAACATGGAGGAACAGTACAAAGAAAGAATAAAGCTTATTGATGACAAAATAGAGGAACTAAACAAATTTGAGAAAAACTTTGCTAAGATAATAGGCCTTAGCCTAGACGCGCTTGTTGAAAAAGGATGATGGGCCCGGGCAGAATCGAACTGCCGACCTCCTCCGTGTCAGGGAGGTGTCATAGCCACTAGACCACAGGCCCCTACAATGAAATCTATTACGCAACTAATTTAAAAACTTGCCACAAAAAGCTTTTTTTGTTTTTATATTTTTGATTTAATGATCTTGGCCGTTTCTATCTTATTTGTTTATCTTAAGAAATTCTATTTTCTTGCAAGCATCACATAAAGTACCAGCACTAGGCTCACCGCATTTTTGACAATAGTTTAGCTCAAAATCACTAATGGTTCTTGTTGTCAAAAATTTTTCTCTGAGTTTTATATAAAAATTCCAAAGAGAAAATTTAGTACCAGGATGGCTTCTTTCAAGTTCATTCAGCAACTTTCTATAAGTATTCCTTTTGGCATGTTCTCTGAAAGGACAGCAAGAACCTGAGTAAAAATCTATACCTGCATAACCCGCATATAAAAAAATCTCGACTTCGGGAATCTCACAAATTGGTTTTACCCTCTGTACAAAACCGCTTATTGGCTTTACACCAGACACTGGACCAGACCTGAAAAATCTTAGAAAATCGTTGTCACATGCATTCATAAGTATGCTTTGCAGCTCATCATCAAGATTGTGGCCTGTTAATAGCTTATCTGCTCCAAGTATTTTCGCATACTTGTTCATGATATTTCTTCGCAGAGTGCCACAAATTGAGCATGGCGAACCAAAATTTAATTTTGTTTTTTCCATTCTCTTTTTTATTTTGTTCATTGTAAAACCAAACTCATCAATAAACCTTACATATTTGAAAGGTATTCCCCAAGATTTGCAGTTTCTTATGGCAACGCGCAATGCCTTGTCCCTATAGCCAGATATGCCCTCATCAATCAAAAGTGCAGTTATATTGTTTGATTTTCCAAAGTATTTTTTTGTAAGATATAGTAAAACTGCGGAGTCTTTGCCACCACTTACAGCAACAACAAGATGTTCATCTTTTTTTATTAAGGAGTATTTTCTAACAGTTCTTCTAAACCTTTTCTCAATGAGCTGAACAAAATGCTTCTCGCAAAACTTTTGTGGGCCATAAGGTAACAAAACTTTTGCATTTGAATTGCATTTTAGGCATTTATCCCCCTTCTTTAATGAAAATCTTTTGTTTTTTGTCTCTAAAAAAGGCACTTCGCAGCCCATACCAAAACCTTTAAATTAATTCCTTAGAAGAAATAATTAAATTAAGAATCTTTTTTTGAGTTTTTTGGTGATTGTG
>JAWANJ010000029.1:0-10841 GCA_038895395.1 Candidatus Iainarchaeum sp. | reverse complement strand
AACTTAATAATTCAATTTTTATGAGTACTTATGGGTGTTGACTTAGGCTCACTTGTGGTAAAAAAGGAAATAGAGATGGATTTTCTTAGGGGTCGGATTATAGGCATTGATGCCTTTAATTCTTTGTATCAGTTTCTTTCCAATATAAGAGGCGCAGATGGCTCTCCGCTTACAGACTCAAAAGGGAGGATAACAAGCCATCTAAGTGGTTTGTTATACAGAACAGCAAACTTAATAGAAAATGAAATTAGACCTGTGTTTATATTTGATGGTGAACCAAGTAAGCTTAAAGAAAAAACAAGGGAAGAGAGAAACCGCATAAGAACTGCTGCAGAAGAAAAATATAAAGAAGCATTGAAAGAAGGAGAACTTGAAGAAGCAAAAAAATTTGCAAAGCAGGCAATAAGATTAAGCTCTGAAATGATTGAAGAATCAAAAGAACTTATAAGGTTAATGGGTTTGCCTGTTGTACAAGCGTTAAATGAAGGTGAGGCCCAAGCAGCAATTATGGCTGCAGAGAAAAAAATATATGCATGTGCAAGCCAAGATTATGATGCTCTGCTGTTTGGATCACCTTTGCTTGTACGTAACTTAACGATAACTGGTAAGAAAAAACTCCCTAACAGAGATGTTTATGTGGACTTAAAACCAGAGCTAATATCACTTGAAGACACTCTAAGTTTTTGGGGAATCGACAGGAAAAAATTAGTATGGATTGCAATAATGATAGGTACAGACTTTAATGAAAAGATTGAAGGCATTGGTCCTAAGAAAGCACTTGAGCTTGTAAGAAAATACTCTAACTTTGAAGAGATAATAAAAAACATAGGAAAAAAGATTGACTTTGACTACAAAGAAGTAGAAAAAATTTTTTTAGAACCGAAGTACAATGAGTCTTTTAGCATAGAGTTTAAAGAGCCGGATGTTGATGGCATAAAAAACTTTTTGTGCAAGGAGAGAGATTTTTCGGAGGAGCGCGTAGTTAAAGCTGTCGAAAAGATAAGGCAAGGCTCCTACAAAAAGGGTTCTCAAGCAAGGTTAGATTCTTGGTTTGGATGAATATGCGAGCAGGTGTTCTTTTTTCAGGTGGCAAAGATTCCTGTCTTGCATTGCACATTGCAAAAGATAAATATGATGTGGCATGTCTTCTAACAATATTTTCCAAAAATCCTTACAGTTATATGTTTCATACATCCAACATTAAGCTTACAAAAATACAGTCAGAGGCACTTGACATTCCAATTTTAACAATAGATAGTTCTGGAAAAAAAGAACTTGAACTTCAGGATCTTAAAAATCTTATTTTAGAAGCCAAAAATTGCTATGAAATTGATACGATAGTTAGCGGAGCGATCGCTTCTAGTTACCAAGCCAAAAGGATAGAAAGCTTATGCAAAGAGCTGAAATTAAACATTTTCAATCCTTTGTGGAATATGAGCCAAATCAAGGTAGTTGAAGAGGTTTTAAAAAGAAATTTTGAGGTCATAATAACAAGCATTGCCGCATATCCATTAGATTGCACATGGCTTGGTAAAAAAATTGATTACGAAATATTGCAAAAACTAAAAGAACTTGAAACAAAATTTGGTTTGAACCCTGCAGGTGAAGGTGGTGAATTCGAAACTTTAGTTCTAGATGCACCGCTTTTTAAGAAAAAGATTAAAATAATCGAATTTGAAAAACATTTTGATAATAATAATTACAGTGGCTTATTTAAAGTAAAAAAAGCCATACTTTCTGAAAAATGACTCTAGTCAGAGACTAATGGAACAAATACAAAATAGCCTGGTGCAAAATAACTTTTTATATTTCCTTTCTTGTTTTTTTCAACTACTTGGAGTTGTTGAGAAAATCTTGACCCAACAGGGGCAACTAATCTCCCACTTACAGCAAGTTGTTTTATCAAATGCTCTGGAATTGAGCTACAAGCTGCCGAAACCAAAATCCTGTCAAAAGGCGCCTCTTGGGGTAACCCCTTTGAACCATCACTAATTATTATTTTAACATTATTATAGCCCAACTTAGCCAAAGTATGCTTTGCTCTATTAGCAAGCTCAGCTACTCGTTCAACTCCGATAATTTTTCCGTCTTTTCCTACAATTTCTGAAAGCAACGCTAGGACATAACCAGATCCGGAACCAATCTCCAAAACCTTTTGGCCTTTCATTGGCATTAAAAGCTCTAGCATTATTGCAATTGTGCTTGGCTGCGAGATTGTTTGACCATAACCAATTGGAAACGCAGAATCAACATATGAAGCGTCTTTAAGATCCGGTAAAAAAAACTCTTCGCGTTTAACTTTAAGGAAAGCATTAATAATATCTTCACTTTTAAGACAACCGCTTTCGACCATTAGATCAATCAGCTTTTTCCTTTGAGCTTCAAAGTCCAATCAAACCACTCCAACTATGAAAGCAAGCAGAGCTAAACTCATGGCAACTTTGGTGAAAAACTGATTCTTTTTTGGTTCTACTAAGAGCGAAACTAAGAAAATAAAATCAGCAATACTGACAACTATCAAATATGGAAATTTGAGCATTCCATATAACCAAGGCAACGGACTCAAAAAAACTGCTGAAAGAATAAAAGCAGACGCAACATACTTTGATTTTTCCTCACCAAAAACTATGGGCAATGTTTTGAGACCAAGCTTTTTGTCACCAACAATGTCCTCAATATCACCAAAGATTTCTCTACCAACGTTTGCCAAAAAGGCCAAAAGAGCCAAGATCATCACTGTTGAAATGTTCTCAAAACCAAATATAAATGCTCCAAAAAGAAAACTAGATGCTACAAACCAAGAATCAACAAAATTCCCCATGAGAAGCATTCTTTTGAAATCTCTTGCATAGTATATTTCCAATCCAGTGTTTAAAAGGGCTATAAAAAGACACCAAGGATTTCCTGGGGAAAGATAGGATATCACAAATGCAAGAAATATGGCTATAGAGAAAAGAAAATATGAGTAATTCAAAGAATGCCCCCTTTTTATCCTTCCAGAAGGTAATGGCCTATGTGGAGCATTTATTTTGTCTATGTGGTAGTCAAAGTAGTCGTTAATTACTATACCAGCTGCAGCAAAAAGAAAAACGGATAGCATGCCCAAAAAAAGTTTTAATATGACGATGCTATCATGAACTACAAACCCCTGTGATGCTACAAGAAAGCCAATGAGCACAGCAAAAGAAGCCATTAAGCAATTTGATGGTCTTATTATCTCAATATAAGGTTTAACCATATAAGTATTGCTCTTGGAAGTTTTAAAAAGGTTTTTTGTATATAAAAGACTTCTTTGTTGGCTACTTTGCGATCTTCTTTAGCTTTTTCTTAGGCCTTAAACGCTTGCTACCGCACTTTCTGCATTTTTGCGGTTTTTTTCCGGGAGAAGCACGGTTTTTGGCATTGCAGCTCATACAAACCCAGACATTATCGAAACGCCTCTTAAGAGCTTCAGGAACCATTGGCATAAAAACACCTTTTATACACCTTTTATATGACATCAATAAGTTACAGATTATAAGGTTATTGTAGGTTACATTTAAAAACTTTTAGAGTCAAAATGCACGCTATAGAAAGGAATATAAATATTCAGCATCCTTTTAAGTTAATATTGCGAATTTTGCCCCGGTGGTGTAGCGGTCAAGCACCCTGGCCTTTCAAGCCAGTAGCCCGGGTTCGAATCCCGGCTGGGGCAATTTTCACTATTTCTGGTTATATCCGCAGCAGCGCCAGAAACATTTTTATTTGGGTAAAGAATATTATTAAATCATGAAAAGTTCTTTTGCTTGTGCCTTGTTATTTTTTCTTATCTTAAGCTTTTGTAATGCTGAACAAAACTCTTCTTTGACTATAAATAGAGCTGAAGCAATCTGCAATAGTGGTTCTAGCAGAATCGACATGAATATAAATGCAGAAGTAACACTTCTTGCTGAAAATGTTCCTAAAGATAATTTATCTGCCTACGACCCAAAATGCCTGGTTTATGTAAACCTGGGTAATGCAAACAATATGCAAATAAAAACTCTAACAGATTATAATAATTGCAGGGGTAATAATAGGTGCGATGTAAAAATAACTGCAAAAGCTACTTTCAAACATGCTTTTGATTCTGAGGACAAAAATGTAAGAGCCGGAATACTTTGTTATAGAAGCGGTTGCATAAGCGCAAATACCTGTGACCTAAAGGATGACAATAAGTATGTTTTTGACATGACTTATTGCTTTGCTAAGGACATTAATACACCTAAAACAAGCATTTCCCCAGATATAAGCAGTTGGAGAAAAGACCCGGTTGATGTAACATTGAGCTGCACAGATGTTGGAGTTGGGTGCAGCTCTATATATTATAAAAAAGTAAGCATAACTGAAAGCAATTTGTTTTTAGATATATGGAATAACAGAAACAACAAAAATAAGTTGATGCTCTACCTGGAAAACTCGAAAGAAAAAAGCCTCAGGTTTGACATAAACGAACCAACATTAATAGTGTATGCGTCAAAAGATTTTGCAGGCAATTTTGAAAACCCAAACTTAGCTTACGTAAAAATTGACAATTTTGCACCTAAAACAGAATTTATAGCATCAAAAGCATATTTGGCTTACAAAGATACTTTTGATCTTAATATCTTTGACAGCTCTAGATGGGAAGATACAAACTGGACGATAATCAAAACAGATTACCGTGGTGGAATTGCAACCGCCAAAAATACGAGAGCCGGAACACTTGTTTCAAAAAGCATAGATTTGAGTGACTCAAACAGTGCAGTGCTTGAATTTTGGGGGAAAAAAGAATATGCACAAATCGATGACAAACTTTATCTTTATTTTTGCAATGAACATGATTGCACTTTAGTTAAGGAATTAAGCAACGAAATGTTTCAATTAGGCAAGGACTTTAAAATCGATATAGATCCACGATATAGGAACTCTAACTTTAGGATTAAGTTTGATGCAAAAATAACGTCAAGTCAAGCCAACTTTGGTATTGATGATGTAAGAGTAATTAAAAATCAAAAAGTTTATCTTAGATGTTCGGATTCTGCCCCATACGATTTAGCTGGACAAGAAGTTGAGCTAGCATCTGGCTGTAAACAAACATATTACCAAATAAACTATGACTCATGGTCTACTGGCAACGAATTTGATATAACAGATGTTGGCTGTCATAAAGTAACATATAAATCTTTTGATAGAGCTGAAAACACTGAACCAGAAAACGTTGCAGAATTCTGCGTTTCAGACCTAAATAAACCACAGGAGCCTCGGCCATCTCCATCACCAACACCAGCACAGTCACCTAGCCCATCGCCTACGCAATCACCTGTAACATCACCAACTGCAGAAACACCAAAAATTTCACCAACTCCGACATATGCAAAATCACCAACACCTTCGCTGACACAATCACCTGCACCAGAGACATCACCCAATCAAGACACTATAAGAATAGGTAAAATTATAATAAATCCACCAAAACCCTATGAAGGAACAACTGTTTCTTTCGAGTTAGAAATAACTCCTGCTTTAGAAGGACTCAGATATTTTTGGGAGTTTGGTGATGATGAAAATTTAGAAACTACAAAACCATACGCACAACACACCTATTACTTACCACACGGATTCCAAGATTATGAAAAAGAGTACAATGTAAAAGTTAACGTTATAAAAGAAGGTACCAGAATAGGCTATACTACTACAAAGCTTACTGTGACAAGTTCTTATATAAAACTTCACATGTTAAAACCAACAAAAGGCAGTTTACCTAAGAAAACTGAGAATCTTGAAGTAAGGGCTGTATTTCTGGATCATAACTATGCGGTAATTGATTCTTCAAGAATTAAGTCAGTGACAGCAAAGATCGAAAATTTAAACGTCAAAAGTTATTTTGATGGAAATGAGCTTGTAATTTTATATAAGCCGAGCTACAAAACACAAAACGTAACTCAAATCACAGTTTACGCTACTGTCAGCGCTTCATACAGAGATTTAAATATTATTAGAAATTTACAAATCTACTTTGAGCCCATTGCTCTTGAATTGTACCGCATTCCATTTACTGACAAAACATATCCGATAAATTCCATGTTAGATAGTATTTCTGTAAGGATTATTGTACCTGACATAAACATACCAGTTAAGATGCAGTATCTTTCAGGGCGTTTAACAAATGGGGCTATGACAAAAACTTTAAAGTGGAACGAACACATAAAGTGCTCTGAAACTGATTGTAATATTAGCATAGTACATCGAATCACAGCAGATGATTTCAAAAAAGGTCTTTGGCTTTATCTTGAAGATGGATATGACCAATACGGCAATTTGTTTTTTGCAATGCTTGAAGTACCGATATCAAAAGACAACCCTTTGTTTGATTTGGAGTTATCAAGTTATGACATTAACGCTATAAGAGGTGGAATGCTAAGCTTGGAAGGTTATGTTAAATCAGTTGGAGGGCTTAAGAGCAACGTTGATATCGAATGTGAAACTGGTTTTAATGGTGTAGCAAATTATGACCAAAACAGGGACATCTATGTGTTGAATATACCATTGAAAGATATACATGAAAAGGAGTTTATCTGCGAAGCAAGAGCTACTGCAATAGACAAAAACATGTTTTGGGTGGCAATTGAAAAATTTTCAGTAAATGTATTAGATTTAGATTTTGATATAGTGTCACCAAAGCAAAGCGTAAACTATGTTTTGCTCCCTATAAAAGAATTTAAAGTAAAAATAAAAACAGGGGGTGCCTTTGCCATATTGGAGGACAATATTTTTGGAAAGCTTGAGGTAGACGGTAAAACAAACCCGATTATTTTTAGAAAATCAGGAGGGGACCTTTACATTGCTGAGCTCCAAGAACCAATTGGTTTTGGGGAACACTATGTTAAACTGACTTTAGAAAAACCATACAATTTTCAAAAGGAGATGGTGCTGATTGTCAAAATGGATGAACAACCAATACAAGTTTTGGCTCTCATAGCATCTATTTTGCTTTTTTCATATTTAGCAGCAAAAATTATTTTGAAAAAACAAGAAGCAAAAAGCAAAATCAAGGAATTAGAGGAGGAAGAGGAAAATCTTGAAACACTTATCAAAAGGCTCAAGGTTGCCTATCTAAAGAAGCAGATAAGCAAGAATGACTTTGAAGAGCGCTATAGAGAAGCCTCATTGAGATTAGCAAAGATTCGGAAGATGATAAAAGAAAAAACACTTTAAGATAAGGAGCGTTAATTTAATAAACAAAAAAGCATTTTTATTAAAGTGAAAATCAATAGGTGAAATACATGAAAAATATAGTTTGGTTTCATGAAGTTAGAAAAAATGATATACCATTAGTTGGTGGTAAAGGTGCCAATTTAGGTGAACTTGCCAGTGCCAACTTCCCAGTGCCAAGTGGTTTTATAATAACCGCAAAGGCATACTTCAAATTCATAGAAGAAACTGGAATTAAGAAAACTATACTTGAGAAGATAAACTCCTTAAATGTGGATGACACAGAGCAACTCAAAAAGGTATCTGCTGAGATTCGTGAACTTATAAAGAAGACACCAATGAGTGATGATTTAAAAAGAGAGATAATAGCAGAGTACTTAAAACTTGGTAAGCACCGGATTGCTTGGTTAACATCAAGTGAACAAGCATATGTCGCAGTGAGGAGTTCTGCTACCGCTGAGGACTTACCAGAAGCTAGTTTTGCTGGACAACAGGAAACATATTTGAATGTTCACGGATGTCAAGAATTGTTGAAAGCAGTTAAAAACTGTTGGGCATCACTTTTTACTGCGAGGGCAATCTTCTATAGAAAAAAGAAAAACTTTGCAACAGAGAAAGTAGGCATAGCGGTTATTGTTCAGAATATGGTTGACTCAGATAAAAGTGGGGTGATGTTTACAGCTGATCCTACTGGAGATACAACTAAGATGGTGATAGAAGCTTGTTTTGGTTTAGGTGAAGCAATAGTTTCCGGGAGCATAACACCTGACACCTATGTGGTTGACAAGAATACACTTAAGATAATTGACAAGAAGATCGGCTACCAGAAATGGATGCTAAAAAAAGATGGTGAAAAAACACGTAAAATAAAACTTCTACCAAACAAAGGCGCAAAGCAAAAGATTACGGACGACAAAATTATTGAGCTTGCAAAGATTGGAAGACAGATAGAGGCGCACTACAAAGCACCTCAAGACATCGAATGGGCGATTGAAGGTAGTGAAATAAAGATATTGCAAAGTAGGGCAATAACTACGCTTTCTTTAAAGGATAAACTACAAAGCGAACTCAAAAGAAGAGCCGAACTTGAAAAAGTTGAAAATGAAATATTGCTAGACGGTCTGGCTGCAAGTCCCGGAATAGTAACAGGCGAAGTAGTGGTTGTGCCAAACATATCACAGATTGGAAAGGTTAAAGAAGGTCAGATTTTAGTAACAAAGATGACTAATCCCGACTGGGTGCCTATAATGAAAAAATCTGCAGCAATAGTCACAGATGAAGGAGGAACAACATGTCATGCGGCCATAGTAAGCAGAGAGCTTGGTATTCCTTGTGTTGTTGGCACAGAGAACGCGACAAAGATTCTTAAAGATGGTATGAAAGTAACGGTAGATGGTTATAAAGGAAATGTCTACAAAGGAGAGGTTCATCTTTCAATTCCTGAAAAAACAACTGATAAGATAATCAAGTTACAAGAGATAGACGAAATAGAAGAAGCCATAAAACTGGAGTTGAAATCAGAAGAAGAAGAGCGATTTAAGGTTTTGTGTAAGGAAGAGGTATACTCAAGACCAAAAGCAGGTCTTAAAGGAATAGCAGAACAACTAAAAGAAAGAGAAAAAGTTGCTCGTGAAATAGAAGAAGAAAAGAGCAGTATTGTAGAAATAAAGGAGCGCATAAACAAGATAAAGGAACTTCTAAAAAGGAGTGAAGAAGAGAGATCAAAGATTAAGGAACATAAGGAAGAGGCCAAAGAGATAATTGAAAAGTTTGGTTACTTAAAAGCAGAAAGTATGAGTGAAAAAGAAATAAAAGAAGAGGAACATATGATTTTGAATTTACTAGCAGAGCTTGCACCAAAAGTAAAGGTAAATGTTGCTTTGCCAGAAGCAGCTGAAAGAGCAGCACAGACCGGTGCTGATGGTGTAGGTCTTTTGAGAGCTGAGCATATGATTACAGCAAGTGGTGTACACCCAGCGGAATATCTTAGAAGAAATGAGTTTGATAAACTTGTCAAGGTAGTACATGATGGCATAGAAAAAGTTGTGTCCAAATTTAAAGGAAAGCCAGTTTGGTACAGAACATTTGATGCCAGAACTGATGAATTTAGAAATTTAGAAGGCGGTAAGTATGAGCCACATGAGGACAATCCAATGCTGGGCTGGCACGGTATAAGACGTGATCTTGATCAGAAAGAACTGCTGAAAGCTCAGTTTTTGGCAATAAAACAACTTTTGGATGAAGGATATTCTAATATAGGCATTATGTTGCCTTTTGTGCACACTGCTGAACAAGTACGTGAAGCAAAGAAAATTGCTGAAGAAGTTGGCTTAAAAAGAGAAAAAGGAGTATTGGAGTTTGGTGTAATGATCGAAGTGCCATCAGCAGCACTAACAATAGAGGATATAATTGCAGAAGGTATTGACTTCATATCATTTGGTACAAATGATCTAACACAGTTAACACTTGGCATTGATAGAAACAATGAGCGTATCCAAAAGTATTTCAACGAGATGCACCCATCTGTGCTAAAGTTAATAAAAATGGTTATCGAAGCTTGCAAGAAAGCTGGTGTAAAAACTTCGATATGTGGACAAGCTGCCAGCAATCCAGAAATGGTAAGAATTCTAGTACAATACGGCATAGATTCTGTATCAGCAAATATTGATAGTGTTAAAAAAATAAAAGCAGTTGTGATAGAAGAAGAAAAAAGGTTACTAATTGAAAGCACAAAGTACATAAAAGAACTTTTGCAAGCAGAGAAATGGCTTTAAAGATATTAAAATTTTAATCCGAGGGTTATAATCTTGGTAAGAAGGTGCCAAATTTTTTGTTCATATTTCGTTTTAAAACTTTGGCAATAATTATTTGTTTATTCAAGTAGGCTAGCTTATTGATTTCCATGGTTGAACTTTGCATTGATGAAAAAAAGATTTACGAAATTATAAAAAAATATAAACCAAAAAAGGTACTTGTACAAGCACCGGCAGGCCTAAAAAGAAAGATTGTTACTATTTTACAAGATATTGAGAATAAAACCAAAACTGAATTTATCATATCTGCTGACACTTGCTTTGGAGCTTGCGACATCCCGCTTGGAGCTATTGAAGTAATAAAGCCAGATATAACCATACACATAGGGCATTTAAAGATGGTTAATATTGGAAAAATTTTCTATTTGCCTGCTAAGTACGAATTTACACAGGATGAAAAAAAGGATATTCTGAATATTTTACTTGACAAGCTAAAGAGTGAACACATATCAAAAATTGTTGGCACTGCTTCTGTTCAATATCTTGATCTTCTGTATTGGTTGGTATTTGAAGCTAAAAAAAATAATGTAGATATTACTATAAAAAAAGGCGTATGTGGAAAAAAAGGTCTCATATTAGGCTGCAATGTTAATGCCGCTATGAATAAATCAAAAATAGTTTTGTTTATTGGGGATGGTGAGTTTCACGCAGTTGGGATTGCTAAGTCATTAAACAAAGAAGTACTTTTGTTGGATCCACTTTCTAAAAAAATTTCTTGGCTAAAGTTTGACTCAAAAAAATTTGCTAAGAAAAGAAATGTTTTGATGTTAAAGGTTCGGTCAGCAAAGAATTTTGGATTAGTATTTAGCACAAAAC
>JAWANJ010000028.1:0-11111 GCA_038895395.1 Candidatus Iainarchaeum sp. | reverse complement strand
GCAATCTTTTCTGAATGTAAAGAAAGCCACTTATAAAAAAACCATACAGTCAAAGCAAACATCACTGAGTTAACAAGTGCAAAAGCTAAAACATAGTTATTGAAAAAAAGAACAAAAGGCAGAACTAAAATCATTGCTACTATTCTTAGGCTTCTTGCTCGCCCCAGCTCAGTAAGAGATTCACCATACAAAAGATATTGTAAAAAATTTATGTAATCTTTGCTATCAGCTGCATAACATGCGCTCATACTAGAATCACAAAAAATAGCCCACAAAAATCCGCTGGATATTAGGGCAAGTGAAGCAAAAAGCAAAACTGTTTTTTTTGGATGTGCTGAAAACATATGAATTGTATATTACTTAGCACACCTTTAAAAGCTAACTATGACAAGTTATCTGATATGAAAATAGCACATGTAACACATCATTTTTGGCCATGCATAGGTGGTATTGAAAATTCTGTAAAAACCCTGTGCACAGAACTAAGCAAAAGAGGACACATATGTAAGGTTATATGCTTGAACAAATGCGGAAACAAAAGAGAAAAACTGAAACAGTACGACAATTATAAAGGAACTGCAATAGTGCGACTACCTTTTGTTGACCTAAGTATTTACAAAATAGCTTTTGGTACATTAAAACACATAAGAGATTGTGATATAATTCACATTCATGGCATAGGTTTTTTTTCGGATTATCTTTTAATTACAAAATTTTTGCATAAGAAGCCAGTAGTGATTAGCACACACGGTGGTATATTTCACACTGGTAAAAATTTGCTTAAAAGTATTTACTTTTATTTTTGGTGCAGATTGATATTAAGGCTAGCAGACAAGGTTGTGGCTGTAAGCGAAAATGACTTGAGACAATTTCAGGAGATTTTGCCTCAAAAAAAATTGGAGCACATAACAGTTCCATTTAACCTAAAAGGTTTCAAACCAGGAAAAAAGTGTAAGAACACATTCATATTTGTTGGTCGCTTAAGCAAGAACAAAAATTTGCCAAAGCTCATTAGCGTTTTTGCATTTGCTAGCAAAAAAAGTAAAGCTACGCTATACATAGCAGGTGAAGAATTTGATGAAAAGATAAAAGACCTTAAAGAGCTTGTCAAAAAAGAGGGTGCTGAAGACAGAATAAAGATCTTGGGCAGGTGCTCTGACAAGAAGCTAAAAGAAATGCTTTCAAAGTGCGACTTTTTCATATCTGCTTCAAGCCACGAAGGTTTTGGGATAAGCGTAATTGAAGCAATGAAGGCTGGTTGTATTCCAGTGCTAAACAAAATACCTACCTTCGAGGGATTTATAAAAAATGGTGAAAATGGGTTTATTGTGGACTTTAATGATGTTGAATCGTGTGTTTCAAAAATAAATGAAATTATTGAACTTGAGGAACTCGAAAAAGAAAAGATGAGAAAGAGAGCAACAGAATTTGCAAGTTCTTTTAGTTCAGCTTCTATCGCTAAAAAACTGGAAAAGCTTTATAAGAAGGTCCTAGAACCCTAGACAAAAAAAGAAAGATTAATAAATTTAGATTACATGATTGTTAAATGCATGAATCTGGCTACATGGGTTTAACTAGCAAAGAAGCTCAGGAAAGGCTTAAGAAATTTGGTTTTAATGAGATCATTGAAGTCTCAAAGTTGTCACCGCAAAAAATACTTTTAAGGCAGATAAGCCGAAATTTTATTGTTTATTTACTCTTTTTTGCCGCAGCCTTATCTTTTTTGATAGGTAAAAGCGTTACGGCTTATACTGTTCTTGCGATAATCTTGGTTATAGTGCTAGTTGGATTCATCCAGGAATACAAGGCTGAAAAAGCTATAAAGGCTCTTAAGAGCATGTTGATGCCAGTATCTCTTGTTATTAGAGACAGTAAAGAAACAGAGGTACCATCAAGAGAGCTTGTGCCTGGAGATATAATAATCCTCAGAACTGGCGAAAAGGTTCCTGCCGATTGCATAATACTGCAAGAAAAAGACTTGAAGGTTGATGAATCTGTTCTCACTGGAGAATCTGAAGAAATAAAAAAGTCTGCTGCTAGACATGACCACCAAATATCTGACAAGAATATGCTTTTCATGGGAACATTGATAATGAGCGGAAAAGCCATAGCTAAAGTTGAAAACACGGGTATGAGAACACGGTTTGGAAATATCGCTGGTATGGTTTCACAAACAGAAAAACAATCATTGCTGCAAGAGAAAATAAACCAAATTGCTAAAGTAATGGTGATTGTTGCTATAGTGGTCTCAACAGTAAGCGGCGTGATAATGATTCTAAGAAACATGCCATTAACCGATATTATACTTGTAGAAATTGCTTTGGCAGTAATTGCACTTTCAATTTCTGCATTTCCAGAGGGATTGCCTTTAGTATTGATAATGACGCTAGCAGTAGGAGCAAGAAGAATGGCACATAAAAATGCGATTGTAAACAGAATGTCTGTTATAGAAACTCTCGGGGAAACTACGGTTATATGCTCTGACAAAACAGGAACTATAACAAAGGGTGAAATGACGGTAAAGAAACTTATAACAGCTGATGCAGAATATGATATCAGTGGTGTTGGCTATGAAGCAGAAGGCGATTTTATATTGAACAATAAGAAAATTGATGCTGCAAAAGATCCTTTGATTTACACAATTATGAAAACTGCAGTCCTATGCAACGATTCAAGAATAGAAAGAAAAGGCACCGACAGAGAGTACAACGTTTTTGGAAGCAAAACAGAAGGAGCTTTGTTAGTAATGGCTGCGAAAGCCAAAATTTATAGGGAAGACATAAATGCAAAAAGGCTTGAGGAAATACCTTTCAGCTCAGAGAAAAAATTTATGATGGTACTTTGTTCTGAGCATAACAAGCTTTTTGTATATGCAAAGGGAGCACCAGAAGCAATAATTGAAAGGTGTGAATATATTCAGAAAAAAGCAAACATAGAAAAACTCAGTGAACAAGAAAAAAATTTGCTCTTACACAAAAACAGAGTTCTTGCCAGACAGGGTTACAGAAACCTTGCCTTTGCATATTTACCTGTAGAAGAAACTCAAGCTGCATTTGAAAAGCCTTTGATCTTTTTAGGTATTGCTGCAATAGAAGATCCGCCAAGAGAAGAAGTTCGTGAGGCTATAAAAATATGCCATGAAGCTAGAATAGATGTAAAGATGATTACTGGAGATCATAAAGAAACTGCTATTTCAATAGCCAATCAAATAGGCCTTAGAGGGCATGTTATTACTGGTGAGGAATTGGACAAAATAAGTGATGAAGAACTAGTCAAAATTGTAAAGAAGATAGCAATATTTGCTCGGGTTAGGCCTGAGCACAAGATGCGTATTGTGGGTGCTCTAAAGAAAAATGGTGAAATAGTAACAATGACTGGTGATGGTGTAAACGATGCACCAGCATTAAAAGAAGCACATATCGGGGTTGCTATGGGTATGACAGGAACTGACGTATCAAGAGAAGCTGCGGACATTGTGCTTAAAGATGATAACTTTGCTACCATAGTAACAGCTATTAGTGAGGGTCGTACAATATTTACAAATATGAAAAAATTCGTATCTTATCAGCTGTCCTGTAACTTTGCTGAACTTTCAATTGTGCTCATGGGTCTATTTGCAGGGTTACCACTGCCGTTGTTGCCTCTTCAAATATTGTTTATGAATCTTGTAACTGACGATCTACCAGCAATAACACTTGGTCTTAACCCACCATCTTTTGACATTATGAAGTCCAAACCAAGAAAAAGATCACAGTTTATAGATAAAGAAACCTTGCTGTTCATGGTATTATCTGCTGCTGTTGTTAGCTTGTGTTCTTTTTCTGTTTTTGTTATAGCATATAGTTGTTTTGAAGCTGGAGAAACAACTGCAAGGACAGCAGCGCTTGCAACACTAATATTGCTGGAAATTGCCAATGCATTTAATTTTAGATCTTTCCGCTATGGAGTACATGAACTACCAATAACCGCAAACAAATATCTTGTAATTGCCTCGCTATGTTCAATCTTTGCTACATATTTGGTCATATATACACCACTTAACAAACCATTTGAAACTACCCCCCTTCCTGTTTTTTATTTAGCTATAAGCGCTCTTATGTCATTTTCAGTGATTGTAGTCATGGACTTGGTAAAGATTTTATTAAAAAAGATTGAACTAAAAAAGAGAGAAGGGCATGTATGGTTTACTGATCGTATTTCAGCATAGTTGTGATGTGCGATTTTAAAATTATCTTATTAAATAATAATTTGAGCGTTATGGAAAAGATAATTAAAAAGATATCAATTTCGGAGCTAAAAGAAGGTGACATCGTAGACGATGTTTTTGTTGTTAAAATAAAAAAGGGTTTTATTCCATACACCAATGGTTACGCTTTTGAATTAATATTATCTGACAACAGTGGCAAAAGTTTAACTTGCAAGTATTGGGGCCCTAAAGATGAAAAAAAAGTTAGAGACATATATGATTCAATAAAAGCAGATAGCGTTGTAAGGGTAAAGGGTCGTGTTACTACTTATAAGGGCAAGTTGGAACTTACAGCAAACGAACCAGACTCTATAGAGGTGATAGATAAAAGCCGATACGAAGAAACTGCTTTTGTAAAGATCAGCAAAAAGGACATAGAAAAAGTTTATGCTAAAATTATGGCCGAGATAGAACAATTAGAAAATGAAAAAATAAAGAAACACCCAGCGGCTATAGAGATTCATCACAACTGGATAGGTGGACTTTTGGAACACACCTTAGAGGTAGTTGAAATATGTAAAAAAGTACATGAACTATATCCCAACATGGAAAAGGATCTTCTTGTTGCTGGTGCTCTGCTGCACGATATCGGAAAACTAGAGGAGATAGAAGTCACCTCTAGGATAAAGGGCACTACAAAAGGCCAGCTTTTAGGGCATTTAGTGCTTGGAGCAAATATTGTCGCGAAAAAATGTGACGAAGTTATGCTAGATGAAATGACAAAAAACAAGCTTCTTCACATAATAATAAGCCACCATGGCAAGCTAGAATATGGATCTCCTAAAGAGCCAATGTTTCCAGAAGCCCTAGCGGTTTATTATGCTGATGAACTAAGCTCAAAGATAGCAGAGCTATGCGATTTTGTTGAAGGTGCTAAGCACGACACTAACGACAACTTCATGTTCCATGACCGAATAAAAAGAAATATTTTGCTTAGGTAGTGATGCGTTGAAGAAATCGATTTTGATCATTGCTCTACTTATCTTGAGCGGCGGCGCTTTGGGAGAATACTATGCAGATATAGAGATTTTTGTTATGGACTCTGGGGTGTGTGAGATAAAAGGACTTACAAACCATCCTGCCATACAACCAGGCCAACATGAAGAATTTACTTTTAAAGATGGACCCACATGGACCTTAAGGCTTGATCTCAATGGCCTATTTTCCAACTTTGTTTATGAAATACATCTTCCAGAGATGGCACAATTAAGCAAAGTAGAAAACACTGGTTTTATTATTCTTGAAGGGGTCGGAAACAGAATAACTATAAAAGGCACTGGACAAAATGAAGAGTTAAGACTTTTGGTGGTTTATCACATTGAAAGGAAAAATAATGGTTCAGTTTTTTATGTCCTAATTGCTTTAACTTTATTGGTTCTTTCAATTTGCATATTGTATCTGTACTATAGAAAGCAAAGAACTTCAAGAAAGCCCGAAGAAAATTACGAGAACCTAAAAGATAGGCAAAGAGAAATAATGCTAATTTTAAGAAAAAATGGTGGTGAGATAACCCAAAAAGAGCTCATGCAGAAAATGAAAATACCAAAGTCATCTATTTCGAGAAACGTAGAAGCTCTAGTTAAAAAAGGCTATTTAAAAAAAGAACGCAGGGGGATGACAAATTTTTTAAAAATAATAAAAAACGAAAAAGATTTGAAGGAACAATCTTAGCCACAAATATTTTTTAGTTTGTTCCGCTTGTTCCGCATAAAATTTAAATGTAGTTCCAGATAAACTTTTTTTAAATAAAAAGTTTTGAATGGAGGTGAAAGTTGTGGAAAGAAAATACAATGAGATCTATTGTGTTTTAACAGTTCTACTGTTAAGTATTTGTTTGATATCTACAGTGTTTGCCGACGATACTGCTGAAACAAACGAAAACATAAATCCAGAAACAAACCAGCCAATAGTAGACGAAAATACACAAAAAGAGATAACTGCAATGAACAACGGTATTGGTGCAAAAGTTAGACTGCTTCAGCTAGAGAGAGCTATCCTAAGGAATATTTTAAGAGGCAACGCGGTGATCAGTTATCTTGAAAAGAACTATCCCGGCGAGGACACAAGCGAACTAAAAACCATAATTGGAGAAATGAGAGTACTAAAAGAGGAGGTAGCAAAGGCTTCTGAAAGTGTAAAAGACTCTAACGCAGAAGTAGTCAAAACTTTTGTTGATCTTAAAAACGATGCAATAAGCCTAACAAAGCAGTTCAGAGATAACGCAAGGATCTTACTAGAAGATAAAAACAAGCAAGGCCTAGCTGAAGAATTCAAAAACATTGACTGGAGCGAATACGATGAGCTTAAAAAGGAGATCTTAGAAAAAATAAGGGAGTACAACGCAAAAAGAGTTGAAGAGGCACTATCGGAATTACCAGAGATATCCAGAGAACTTGCACAAAAGTTAAGAAATGGGGAAATTTCTCCAGAAGAAGCCGTTAGGCAGTTAATGGAGAAGTTAAGGAACCTGGAACCACAGATAAGACGCAATGGCTTTTTTAATTTGAACCATGTTGTCGCTAGGGCAGGAGCTTTCAGACAAGCACAGATAATTGAAGCCAGACGACAGTTCTTGGAAAGGAGAATGGAGCGATTGAGATACAGATTAGAGCAACTTAATAACCTAACAAAAGACCTAAACATTGACATGAACCGCTTGAGAAACAGAATACGTGAAAGAATAGAAAACCCAAGAGTTACACCAATCACTAGGATTTCTCCACATGGAGATAAAAATACAAGGGGGTGGCCCAGATGAACAAGCTTCTAGTCTTAGCGGCAATTGCAATAGTAGCAGTGGTTTTGATAGCAGCAGTCCTTGTCCAAATAATGCCAAGCAAAGGTGACACAAGCTCAACATTAACCTCTCAAGACGAAGACAAAATTGCAGAAGGGTTTAAAGAAATTTTAATTCCAGAAGAAAGTGACATTGCAATAGGGGATGTAGTATAGCTACATCCTACTTTTTTTATTTTTTAATGATATTCTCAATACCTATTTAAAATAGCTTTTTAATTATCTATGTGTTCAAGATGTTGGCTATAGAAGTAAAAAATCTAACAAAGAAGTTTGATGGTGTAACTGCCGTGGATTCTGTATCATTTAGTGTTATGGAAGGGGAAATATTTGGGCTACTTGGACCCAACGGTGCTGGAAAAACGACAATTATAAATGTGCTAACAACTCTTTTAAAACCCACTTCTGGCAATGTTACAATTGCTGGAGTTGATATAAAAAACAGTGCCGAGGTTAGAAAAAACATAGGCATAGTGTTTCAAGAGCCAGCGCTCGACAACAAATTAACAGGAAAAGAAAACTTATATTTCCATGCTATTATGTATGGTTTAGATAAAAAAACGCGCGAAGAAAGGACAAAGGAGTTGCTGGAGCTTGTTGAGCTTAGTGATAAGGCAGATGTGGTAGTTGAAAAATATTCTGGTGGTATGAAAAGGCGTCTTGAGATTGCAAGAGGATTGATGCATAGACCAAAAGTATTATTTTTAGACGAACCTACACTTGGTTTAGACGTTCACACAAGACGAAAAATATGGAAATATATAGAGAAAATAAAATTGGAAGAAAATATAACCATAGTGCTAACAACTCATTACATTGAAGAGGCAGACTTTCTTTGTGATAGGGTTGCCATAATAAATGAAGGAAAAATTATTGTTATAGAAAAGCCCTCAAAAATAAAACAAATTATTGGTGGAGATGTAATATCAGTTAAGGTTGCCGATAAAGAGATAATGCAATTCGTAAATGAATTAATTAACACAGGCTTAGTCAAGAATTTCAGAGAAAAAAATGGGTTAATTGAAATAACTGTTGAAAATGGTGAAGCAAAGCTGCCTTTAATAATAAAAATAGCAAACAAATTGAATCTAAATATAGACTATGTTAGCCTTCGCAAGCCAAGCTTGGAGGACGCTTTTTTGCAGTTAACAGGTAAGAAAATTTCTGGTGACCTAAACAACAAAGATAATGGCAAGCGTGTTTGGAGGGAATGAATGTTTTCAGTTAAAATAAATGCAAATGCGATTTATGCACTGTGGCTTAGAGACATAATAAGATTCTATAGGTCAAAGTCACGCATAATTGGAACACTTGCCACGCCATTGCTATTTATGGTATTCATAGGGTTTGGCTTTTCAGGGTCTGCAGTTTTTTTAGGGAAAAGCAGTTTGGATTACAAAAGTTTTCTAGTACCCGGAATCTTAGGAATGACACTCTTATTTAACTCAACTTTTGCAGGTATATCAGTACTCTTAGACAAAGAGTTTGGCTTTTTTAAAGAGGTTATGGTTGCACCGGTGAGTAGGATTTCGATAGTACTGGGCAGAATTGCTGGTGGAACAACAATTGCGCTTTTACAGAGCCTTTTGATATTGCTGCTATCAACTTTGTTATGGTTTAAAATTGAAAGCTTATCTGGGTTAATTCTCTCATTAGGGTACATGTTTTTAATTTCAGTGACTTTTATTAGCATTGGCTTAGCTTTTGCATCACAGATGAAAGATATGCATGGGTTCAATTTAATTATGAACCTGTTTATTTTTCCATTATTTTTCCTATCAGGAGCTCTCTTTCCTATTGAAAAGCTGCCTGAACCGGTAAGGTTTGTTTCTTATGCTAACCCTCTTACATATGGGGTGGATGGGTTAAGGGCATCACTTATTGGAGCTTCACAATTTAGTGTAATGACAAGCTTAGTTGCTAGTTTGATTTTTTCTATTATGAGTGTTTTTATTGGTGCTTACTTATTTGATAAAAGCGAGTATTTGTAAAGCTTGAACAATTTTGCAAAAAAGATAATTTTTTATGTGTCGGCTCAATCCTTTACCAAGTCAAGAGCTTTTGATTTAGGCAGCAATTTATCTATTTACGGATTTTTGCATTTTGCAGTGGATGCTGCTTGCGCTGGAATAATATTCAGTGGTTTGAGTTCATACAACGAAAACATTGCTAATTTTGTATATCTAGTTTTGCTATATAATGTTCTTGCATTTGGTCTTCAGCTAGCTTTTGGCTGGGTGGCAGACAAAACAAAAAAGCCAAAAGAAATTGCCTTCTTAGGAGTAATTTTAACTGCAACACCAATATTCGTAACATCTCCATGTCTAGCAGCAGCAATATCTTTGGCTGGAATTGGAAACGCTATGTTCCATATTGGTGGAGGAGTTATCTCGCTAAACCTAAACCCTAAAAAGGCCTCAGCACCAGGACTATTTGTTGCTCCGGGCGCAATTGGCCTGCTTTTTGGCATCTTGGCAGGAAAGCTGGGTTTTTCAACAATTTTGTTTTTGCATCTATACTTTTTGCTCCAGCCACTTTAGCTTTGTTCTTAGCACAACCTAAATATGCTTATGATCTATATGGCAAACTCGATTCTGTTGCCTGCATACTTTGCGGTTCTACAAAATGTGCTTGCAGATATTGTTGGGCTTCCAGCCCCAACAGACTTGGCCTTAGTAGCATTAATTGGCGTTGTAATAGCTGTTATCATTGTGGTATTAATAATACTGCTGAGCAAAAAAAGGGTCAAAAGAAGGGGCAGGCAAAACACAGTGAAAAGAATGCTAATAAGTAACTTTGCAACAGCGCTAGCCCTAACAGAGATTATTGAGCTAGCTGTTGCATGGTTGCTTAGGTATAGAAAAGGTTAGACAAAAAGCTGAATGAGGCCTTTGTGCTTTCGCTAGCAATAAATTCTGTTTCTTTTGCTTTTGGCCTTTTGCTAAATCCGAATATTTTGGCTTTGTAGCATATGAAAATTTCCTCATAAAATAAATGATAAGTTTATTAAGTGAAAATAACAAAGATTTTTTATGCAAAAGAAGTATCTTATTTTTTTAATACTAATTGCTATTGCACTGCCTTTTGTACAATCAAAGTCATTTTACATTGAAAATGCTTACATAAAATGCAAAATAAACACAGATGGACTCCTCGAGGTTGAAGAAAAAATAACAGTTTACTTTAAAGGAAGCTTTTCTGAGGGATTCAGAGAAATAAAAAGCGATGGGATTGAAATTTATGGGGTAACTGTCTTAGTCAACAACGAACCTACAAATGTTAAGACCTTTTATAATGCCGATAAATTCAGGATTGACTGGTCCTTTTCTGCTGCCGATGAAAGCAAAACTTTCACAATAAAATACAAGGTAAAGAAAGCCGTTGAAGCTTACGATGACGTTGCACAATTGGCTTGGATTGTTTGGAGTGGTGAATGGGGAGTTCCCCTAAAAGAATTGCAGGGTGAAATAGAGCTTCCAAACAAAGTTGCCGATCCTAAAGAAGTATACACTTACGGACATCCTGCACTTCAAGATAGCGAGATTGGACTTGTTGAAAACCTATTTGTGTTCTTCAGGGCTTCAACATACAAGCTGGACAAGATGTAGGGGTAAGGGTTGTATTTCCGCGAAGACTGCTGTACTCAACAGAAAACGCTTCTGTTCAAAAGGGGGCTGGTCTTCAGAAAATAATTGACGAGGAAAAAAGGCTTGGATCTCTAGAAGAGTCCAAGTCAGCTTTTAAGCTTTTGTGGTTTGTTTCATTCATCACACCAATGGTTTTCGTTCTTGTGCTTTTCCTTATCTTGTGGTTTTTATTCGGGCGTGAGCCAAAAGCTGAGTACGACGCGATATACGAACGTGAGCCACCTTATGATTATAGTCCAGCAATTGTTTCAGCCTTAATAAATCAAGATACACAAGCACCCTCCCCCGATGCTATATTGGCGGTAATAATGGATTTGTGCCTCAAAAAATATTTTGTTTTGGAGCAGGTGAAGAACGAATCAGGAAATGTTTATGACTACAAAATAGTTTTAATGGAAAAAGCAAAAAATGAAGAGATAAGT
>JAWANJ010000027.1:0-11290 GCA_038895395.1 Candidatus Iainarchaeum sp. | reverse complement strand
TATCACAATTTCAACAGATCCACTATCATCATTGTAGTTTCCTGTAACATCTGTGAAAGTCCAATTTGCTGTGCCTCCTGGAACATTTGTGAATGTTGCACCTAAATCAAGCCCTGCAAGTGTCTCACCTTTCACACCAGTACAAGATCCTGACGCTCCGTGTGGATCACCATCATATGTTCCCGTCCAACCCGTAATATTGCAAGTAGGATCTGCTTTGTTTATTGTTAACGTGTTTGTTTGTACTGGGCAATCGTTATAATTTGTACCGCCAGTCCACTGGCACGAATACTCATAAGTGCCAGCATTTGTTATGCTGTCTGGGCTAGAAACATTTACTGAATTTCTTGTGAAAACCATTGTGCCATCGTCACTTCCTGCAGAGACGCTGCAGGTTGTTTCTGATGCTTCACCAACATATGTTCTTGTCCAGCCTTTGTTTGTTGCTAATGTGCAGATTCTATCCGCCTTTTGTGCACTCACATTTTCAGTTACTTCGGGTGCAGGATTGTAATTTTCATTGCCTGCTTGGTTATAATGCACAGTGCAGGTTCCAATGCCGCTTGTCATTGTTATTACTGCTGATCCAGAACCAGAGCCAATGCAAGAACCACTTGTTGTTATTGCAACAGGCAATCCAGAACTTGCGGTTGCAGCAACATTAAAACTTGTGTTATAAACTGCGCTTGAAGGCGCATGTTGCGTAACTGTTATTGTTTGATTCTGTTTTGGAGCCAAAGCAACATTAAGAGTACCATTTCCTTCAGCATAGTCAGAAGCACTAGTGGCTGCTTTTACAGTAAAATTATAACTCCCTGGCGGTGTGCTCATGCTTGTCGTTATTGTAAGAGTTGCTGTCTTTGAATTGTCTGAAGGTGTGAAAGAAACCGGGTTTGGATTGAATGAGTAGCTTACACCTGTTGGAAGCGTTGTTGTTATTGATAAATTGGCAGTGAAGCTGCCAGAAGATCCAGAGCCGCTTCCTCTATTCACAGTTATAGTATAAGTTGCGCTATTACCTTGAATTACAGGGTTTGGGTTTTGGATTCCAACAACAACAGAGCCAACTTTTGGCGCGTCTGTAAACCTTGTTGTTGCTAAAATATTTGATGTTGCAACATCTATTACTTCAACAGTGTATTCACCTAAAATTCCATTCAAGACATAATTAAATTCAAATGTGCCTTCTTCTGAGGCCTTAGCATAATCATAGCTTGTGGGCCAAGGCCTGAAACTTCCGTCGCCTGTGACAACTGAGCCATCAGGCCTTATCACCTTTACTAAAAGTTCAGCATTTGGCTCAAAGCCAGAACCTGAAATGATAACTATTTCGCCAGGAGAATAGTCATCCTTATCAGTCCAAACAACAGCTCCAGAAAAAGCAAACAAGCCAAAAACCAAAAAAACCAATAAATTAAGGCATATAAACCTCTTTATTTTAAATTCAGACATATCCCAAAACCCCCTTTTTTTAACGAAGTTTAGTTAAAAGTGTAATAATTTTCTTATAAATAATATTTATAATACTATGTATAAGTGTAGACTGCAGATTCCCGTTTTCCTATAAACTTTTTGTTTCTTTTCTCTGGCTTATCCAAAAAGAAGCATTTACTTTATGTGTTCCTTCTTCTTCTTTATTATGTATAAGCCAATACCTATGATTACAAAAAATGACAAAATTCCACCAATCAAGAACACAGGTACTCCGAAAACGCTCATTGGCTTCTCTTCAGCTGCGCCTTCTTCAGTGCCTCCTTGCGTAGGTGTTTCTTTGCTTCCTTCTTCACCAGTTGGTGTTTTTCCAGGTGTTTGTTTCGAAGTAGTTGTGCCTGCTCCTGTTGTGCCTGTAACCGAAAAGCTAACCCTTGTTTCTAAATCACCAGAGAAAAACACTGCCTCATAATTTCCAGCAGGTAAAGCCTGCTTGAACTCAGTGCTCCCCACAAAGGAAAAAGGCCCAATGTTGAAGCCATTGCCTCTAACAAAGTACTGTACTGGAACTTCTTGCCTTGTTGCTGAAATGCTGTCAGCATAAACCGCAAAGTAGATTGGTTCTCCAAGCTTAAACTCATTCTTTTCAACAGTTAGTTTTTCATCACCATATATCTTGGCAATGAGCCCAGCAATCTCCTGGACAAAAATCTTCTTTTCGACTTTAAGGTTTCGCGCTTCGCAAATAACTTTATACTCGCCTGCTTGCAGCGTCTGATTAAAAACATATGAATTGTTTTTCAATTCAAAAGGCCCATAGCTTGCTGTAGATGATTCCAAAAATATTTTTCCCTCAGTATTAACTGCACTGCCTTTTTCGTCAATCGCACTAACTTTTATGTAAATCGGTGAACCTTTCACAAAAGAATTTGTTTCTTTGCTGAATGTCGCGTCACTGTAAGTTTTAAGATCAAGCTCTGAAAGCGCAGGAGAAAACCTATCGTAGATATAGGCCTGTTCGTATGAGTCAAGTATCATTGCCGCATTGTCGTGATTTGTGGATATAGCCCCAAGTACAAAATCAGAAAGATCTTCTGTGATATCAAATGAAAATTTCTCAGTCCTTATCGGCACTTGCTGCGTAAGGTCAATTGTTTTCTTTGCACTGTAAAGCTTCTTGCCTGCTTTCATAAGATAAACTTCAATATCTACTTTACCTTCAGTCCTAGCGTCAGAAGATGATAAAAACTTCACAGTGATGTTTGCTTTGTCACCTTTCTTATAATAAATTTTGTCAGCATATGCAAACACAAACCTTGAGCTTAGGCCAGAGACATTAACGCGGTGCCTAAATGTTGAAAGCAAAGTGCCTTTTGAATCAACAACATCAAGCCTTATTGGATAAGCACCTGGCTTTGAAGGAGTTATTACTTCTACATCTTTTTTCCAAGAGGAATTTGCGTTTATTCTTTCAATAGGTACTGTGAATTCTTTCACAGCTGCTTCTTGCATTGAATCATCGTAATGATAAAATACAACCCTTAGCTTAAGGTTCTCTTCTGCAGTCGCTGACTTGTTGTTTATCACTGTTGTTATCTTAATTTCCTTGTTGGGTTCTACTATCACGCCAACAGGCCCAGAATAGCAGTCCAACTTAAACTGCAGTTCAGAAAGAGGGCCGCATATCACAGTGCTATTTCTATCTATCCTTACATTTCTCTCTTGTTCAGGGTTGGTTACCTTAAGATAAACAGAGTACGGATAAACAAAAATATGCGGAACACCAACAACATAGCTACGTGGATTTTTAAAGTAAGCATCGATTCTGTAGTTTCCTGAAGGTGCATGCTCTGGAATCTTAAGCTCAATGTTTACGGTCTTTGATTCCTTAGCCCTCAAATAATATCTTTCAGAAACCTTCTCAGCAATAATATTTTCCCTATGGAAAAAGAATTCGTTTGTGTCTGCAACATGAACTAGCTGAAAAACAACGTAAGCGTCAGGCAAAGGTGCTTCTGCAAAGTTATCCATCTTTACAGATAAATTAACAGATTCACCTGCTTTTAGCATGTTTTTGTCAGGTTTTACAACAATTTGACCATTCCAAAAAAATTCAGCTTCCCATGCAGAAAAAACAAATGAAAAAAACAAAGTAAGAGACAGAACAAAGAAGAGCAATGACCTAAGTTTCATTTAACCACCTTCTTTTTTAACCTATTGCTTGATGCAATAAAAAGCACAACAAATGCGCAGCATATTACCATAATTACATCCAATTCATTGGCAGGCATTTCTGGATATGCACGCAATACTGAAAAGTACTTTTCTTTTCTACATTCCAAGCAAAAAGCAATATCAGCAAATGCCTCAACCTTATAAATACCCATTTCTAAATCTGGGCCAAGATAAGTAAACCCAGAATTGCAAGTATATGACTGTTCAGCAATTAGGTCAGCATCGCTTCTGTACAATCTTAGTTTCAAAGGTAAATCAGCTGTACACTCAACAGCAACCCTGGCTTTTTGTCCTTGTGTTATGTTTTCAACATAAAGATTAGTTATTTTCTCTGGATAATAAACAAGTATCTTTGCCTTCTTTCTGCAGTTTGGAGAGCTGTTTGGTGTGCTAACCTCTACCTCAACTTCGCCTAACACACCGTTAGGAAGCATTATTATCTTTTCAAAGTACCCATTTACAAGTATTTCTGCTTCAGCTGAAACTATGATATTACCATCTTTTCTTACATCAATCCTTGCCTTTTGTCCTGGTTGAGAGCAACAAACGCTTTGGCCTGTTATCTTAAATGATCCTCCTTCGGGAACAGTTGCACGGTCTGTACCAAAAGACAAGCTAAAATCATTAATATAAAACAAATTTGTTTTTTTGCATTGTGAAAAGTTTGAGCTAAATGGCGCAACAGCTTCAACACTATAAGCTCCAGCTTCAAGGCCTGTAAGCTGTACTGTTGCACTATAGTAACCGTTGCTATCTATTGTAGCTTCGGTGCTCTTAACAACATTGCCACTGCTATTTTTTACCTCTATTTTTACCTTGGTGCCAGGCTCACCACAACAAACAGCCTTACCAGAAAACACAGCAGACTCATTTTTGCAATATCTTGACTTATCAATAGAGAAAGTAAACTCAGGATCTAGTAGATTAATCCTCTGCCATCCACCTTCTATTATTCCGAAAGGAAGATGCGCGTCTGTAATGTGGTAATCATATTTTGTCTGTAGTGCAGCAAAAACATCAATTGTTTTTTGCTCCAATGGCACAAATGGTATTATCACAGTAGCATTGGCACCCATTTCAAAAAGCGTGTTGCATTGCTTTGAACTGAAACCCCCTTTGCAATTGTGTCCAAGAACTTTTACTTCGTTTCCATCACGCGTGCCAACAAAGAAAGTTGGATATCCAGTTCTTACTGAACCGTCAATGCAAACTATTGAGAACTGCTTTGGCAAAGTAACCTCTGTAGTGTAACCTCTGCAAGTAGTTGTGTTGCTGTAAATAGCATCAGCAACAGCTGTTTGAAAGTGCCAAGGATGATGCCAACCATATGGAATTTCAGAATCACATGTGAAAACCCTGTTTATACCCGTGCCAAGCAACGTTCTTTCGTTTGCAAAGTAAAGCTCAGTGCCTTTGCAAACAAGCTTTCCGCACTTTTCTACGTATTCAAGGTTTTTATCGTGCAGCATAACACAATCAATGTCTACCATCCCAAGGTTTGGAACTATTTGACCTGCATAAAGGCAATCAGCAAAGACGCTCACCGGAGCTATTAAAATAAAAAAAGCCAAGGGTATCAAAAATGATCTTTTAAAAAGGCTGGGCTTCAAAAATATCACCACTTAAAAGATGGTTAAACTAATATTTATTTTTTTTGTGCTAAAATCAGGTATTTGGAAGCATTTCTTATTTGGGAAATTGCTTCCTTCCTATCTTTTTGTGCAAAGACAGCCGAACCAGCAACAAGTATGTTTGCACCCGCTTTTGCTGCAAGAGGCGCTGTTTGCTCATTTATGCCGCCATCAACTTCGATATCTATTTCAGGCGCTTTTTTTCTTATGGCCTCAATTTTAGGTAGCATATCCATAATGAATTTTTGTCCGCCAAAGCCAGGTTCAACAGTCATCACAAGCACAAAATCGAGCTTTTTTAGGTACGGAAAAACAGCCTCAGCAGAAGTTTTCGGTTTTATTGCTATGCCTGTCTTAATCCCAAAACCACGAATCTTTTCTATGATCTCCGATGCTTTCTTAGTTGCCTCCAAATGAAATGAAAGCATACGCACTTTTGGATTACATTTAGCAAACGCTTCAATGTGCTTCTCAGGCCTTTCAATCATAAGATGAACATCTAAAGGCCTTGAGCATTTTATGTTTTTTATAACCTCATTTCCAAAAGTTATGTTCGGCACAAAGCAACCGTCCATGACATCGCAATGGATAAGGTCAGCATATTTCTCAACAGACGCAATCTCATCGTTAAGCTTGCCAAAATCAGCGCTCAATATGCTTGGAGCAATTGATATTTTTTTCACATCAATCCTCTTTTAATGCTCTAACTTTTTTCATAATGTTTTCCTTGCTTAGCCCATACTTTTCATAAAGGTCTTTTGGCGAGCCGCTTTCTGAAAAGCCGTTAAGGCCTATTCTTTCGAAAGGAACGCAAATTTTTTCCTCAGCAAGCACTTCGGCAACAGCGCTTCCAAGGCCACCAATGATCTGATGGTCTTCAGCGGTTATTATTGCATTTGTTTCCTTTGCCGCTTTGATTATGGCTTTTCTGTCAATTGGTTTTATTGTGTGCATGTTTATAACTCTCAAGCCGAAACCTTCTTTTGCAAGCTCTCTTGAGGCTTCTATTGCAATAGGCACAAGGGCACCGCAAGCAATTATTGTTGCGTCGTTGCCTTCGCAAAGCAAAGATGCTTTACCAAAATCAAACTCGTAGCTTTGCTCTGCGAAAATCACCGGCGTGGCCTCACGGTTTGTGCGTAAGTAACAAGGCTCTTTAAAATCTGCTAAGAAAATGGTTGCATGCTCTGCTTCAACTGAATCAGTTGGCACTATTATGTTCATTCTTGGCAAAACGCGCATTATTGCAATGTCTTCTGTTGCCTGCGCAGTAGGACCATCTTTTCCAGTAAGGATGCCAGCATGCGAACCCACTATTTTCACAAGAACATTATTGTAACAGACGCTCTGCCTTATTATTTCCCAGGCTCTGCCTGTTAAAAAAATGGCAAAACTAGAGACAAAAACAGTCTTGCCTGAAAGTGCAAGGCCTGCAGCAAGGCCAACAGCATTTTGCTCACAGATTCCTGCATAAAAGAATCTGTCGGGGGCATGCTTTCTAAACATTATGCTGCGTGTGCTTTCAGCAAGGTCTGCGTCAATAACAACAATATCTTTTCTGCTTTGGGAAAGTTTTTCCAATGCTTTACCATAACCATTGCGGGTTGGTTCAACTTTATCAAATACATCTCTTAGTTTTTCCATTTATTTCATTCTCCTAACTCTTTAAGAGCTGCTTCAAGCTGCTCTTTGTTGAGTGCTTTTCCGTGCCACTCAGGTTTATTCTCAATGAAGGAAACTCCTTTACCTTTTACTGTGTGTGCAATAATTGCAAAAGGCCTATCGCTATTGTCAGCTTCGTCTAATGCTTTTATTATCTCCCCAATATTGTGGCCATCTATTTCCTTGACATTCCAATTAAATGCCTTGAATTTCTCAGCTAATGGCGCAATGTCAAGGATATCTTTTATGTAGCCATCGTTTTGGCATTTGTTGTGGTCAACTATTGCAACCAAATTGTTAAGCCTATGGTGTCCTGCAAACATCGCAACTTCCCATACAAGGCCTTCCTGCACTTCACCATCGCCGAGAAGCGCATACACTTTATAATTGGCTTTATCAATCTTTCCAGCAAGTGCCATGCCACAGGCAACGCTGAATCCCTGGCCCAAGGTGCCGCTTATAGTTTCTATGCCAGGAGTTTTCCTGTCAGGATGGCCCTGGAGCATTGAGTTTATCTGCCTTAAACGCATGAGTTCTTTTTCAGGAATCACACCAAGCAAATGCAAAGCAGCATACTGCGCTGGGCATGCATGCCCTTTGCTCATCACAAAGCGATCTCTTTCAGGCCATGATAAATTTTTAGGATCAAATCGCATCTTGTGGAAGTACAAAACAGCAACAATATCAGCGCAGCTTAAAGAACCGCCAGGATGGCCTGACTCTGCTTGTGTTGTCATCTTAAGCGCAAGAACACGGATTTTTCTAGCAATTTCCTCCAAATTTTTTATTTTCTTTTCACTAGCTTTTGAGCTAGTCATCCAACTACCACAAACTAAAGAGCTATATTCTAAGGCCCGCTTTCTGTGCGTCTTCTATAAATGTTTTTATTCCCTTTTCTGTCAAAGCATGATCTATCATCTTCTGAAGCACAGCAAAAGGCACTGTTGCAATATGAGCTCCAAGTATGGCTGCTTGTGTAACATGCATAGGATGCCTTATGCTTGCAACGATTATCTCTGACTTAATGTTATAATTTCTAAAAATCTCTACAGTGTCTGCAACAACATGCATGCCATCCTTTCCAATATCATCTAAACGTCCAACAAAAACGCTTACATAATTTGCTCCGGCCTTTGCAGCAAGCAAAGCTTGATTTGGGCTAAAAACCAGCGTACAGTTGGTTTTTATACCTATTTCGCGCAGCTCTCTTATTGCTTTTAAGCCTTCAACGCAGATCGGAATCTTTACATTTACGTGCTTATCAATCTCACTCAGCTTTATTGCCTCTTCAACCATGCCCTTGAAATCCTGTGCAAGAACTTCAGCGCTAACAGGCCCTTTCACCAACTCACATATCTTTTCAATTGTTGTGGCATAATCAGCTCCAGCTTTGTGCATCAGCGTGGGATTTGTGGTTACACCGCATATAACACCCCAAGAAATGGCCTCTTCAATCTCCTTTAAATCTGCGCTATCCAGAAAAAGCTTCATAATCAGGCCCCCTTGAATATTAACTTCCCTGCAAGTATTTAAAAAAGATTTGGTTTTGCTTATGCATCTTTTCACTTGGCTTCAGAAACAATTAAAGATGCTAAATAATCAGAAATTTCTTTCCCAGCTTCTGGGTACGGCTTAATTTCAAGAAGCTTTATTTCAAGGCCATCAAAGGCCTTTTTTGAAGAATTTTCATTGCCTGGCTCAAGCGAAAGCTCAAACTGATCCCAGGCATTGCCTTTTGATATTTCTATTAAAATAGAAACCTTTCCGGCCCAAACACATTGCACGCCTTTTGGACATCTCGAATCTGAAGTTACCTTAACAAATTTTAAAAAGACACCACTTTCTTCAATAAAGGCCTCTTCACCAGCTTTTAGCTCGAAAGGCACCCCTATAGAAACCTTTTTTTGTGCATTATACAAAAGCAAAAAAGCAACTATTGAGCAGCAAAGCACAATAATTACAATTATAAACAAAAGCACAAAAGGGTGCTTCCGGTAACTAAATCCTGACATAAAATCATTTTTATACCAAAAGCTTAAAATAAGGCAATGCTTACATTAAATATGCCTTTGCCACATGGAAGGAAGTTGCATAAAATATCAAGGGAAAGACAGTATGAAAAAAGAAAACCAATTAGCAAATTTGTTCCAAGGGTAAAAGGAAAGAGGTTGAAATTGCCAAAAGAAAAGAAAGAAATAGTGCCACAACCTGATGCTGTTATTGAGGCAATAGAATTCAGAAAAAAACTTTCTGCAATGCAACCTGCGGAAAGAATACGCTTTCTTAAAGCATGGCTCAGAGATGCCTCAAACAAAGAGCTTGTAACTCTTAGAAAGCTAAGCCGAAAGAGAATAGCTAAGGCTATCCAAGAAGGTATCGTGGTAAGTAAGTTAGTTAAAGGATCTCTAATACTTTACAATGCTAAGTACAAGAGGTTTGCATCTCCTTTGGCTATGCGCTTTGGTAGAAAGCTAGAGCCAATAGTGGTAAAAGGTCAAGTAACTAGTGATGGTACTATTGCGAGAAATAGTGTATACAAAGTTGTTGTGAGAAATGTTTCCATGGCAAGAAAAACATATTTGGATGTAGCCGATCGCACTCAAGCACTTATTAGAGAAGCATCCGCTTTAATAGAAGCTTCCAAAAGAGGAGTTCCTGTTGTTGAGTTTGTTAGAGCAGTTATATCAAAAAAAACAGGTCTTGCAGTGCTTTACACCGTGATGCCTCATGGTTATGAAACATTAGCAAAAACAAGGCTTGGTAGAGATGCGCCAAGTAGAATCTTTCTAGAGGAACTTGGTCGTACAGTTGGAAGAATGCACAATGCAGGCATATTACACCAAGATTTGGACCCAGAAAATATATTATGGAATAAAAATCCACACTCTCCAAGTTTTATGTTCCTGGATTTTGAGTTAGCTTCTGTTTTCGACCGAAAAATAACTCTAGCTGAAGCAGCTCTTGATCTTCGTTTATTGATTGAATCTCTAAAATCGCCTATCTTCAAAGTGGAGCCATACAGTGATGCTGAGCTAGAGCATTTAGCTAGAGGCTACTCTGCTGAAACTGGTTATCCCATGGACATAATCCTTGGACATGAAAAGGTTTTTCCAGGTCAAGAGGAAAGGGATACTATAAGAGACAGAATTCTTAAGAGGCTTGGTTTAGGTTAGTCTTTTGCCAATTTCATTGTTCCAAATCGCAGATATGGGCAAAATTTTAGGTAAAGAAGGAATCATATTAAACATATTAAAATAAAAGTGGTAAAATGAACAATGGCAAGGAATAAAAGAGGAAAATTATATAAATAGAAAAAACATATTATGCCTATATCAAACCATTTTAATTCCAACTAAAAAAGGTGCATTCAGTGGCTATAAAGAAAATTTCAAGTATTAGATGCAAGCTTTATTTGTACTTGGTTTCTTTGATTTTTCTTTTTATTGTGTTCGGTTTTGCTTTTGCAGGTACCAGACCAACTGTACAGATCACATCTTGGGATCTCACAAGAAACCAAAACAATCAAATAAACGCTGAGGTGAGCGATTCGGATTGTGATCTAAGATCTGACTTAGTCTGGATTTATGTCAAGTCTCCTTCTACTGAAGCAAGTTACAACAAGATATATGCCCAAAAAATGAATTGCACTTCCGGTAGGTGCTACAGCAGTTGTTCATACACTGTGTACCCAGATTCTAAATGGGGAAATGATGCAAGAATAGCTGTTGTGGCATCGGATGATATAAATTATGGCAACTTTGCATACAAAACGGTTAATATTTACCCCCAAATATATCCCACCCCAACACCAACATTATCTCCATCTCCAACACCTACACAGACTCCAACAATTACACCAAAACCCTCAAGACCAACAGTGCAAATAACCTCGGGTGACCTCACAAGAAACCAAAACAATCAAATAACCGCAACAGTAACTGACCCTGACGGTGACTTGAGAACAGATTTAGTGTGGATCTATGTAAAATCTCCTAGCAGTGATTCAAACTATAACAAAGTATGGCAAGGGCGAATGTCCTGTAGCGGTGGCAGATATTCTGCAAGCTGTAGTTATTCTGTATATCCAGACTATAGCTGGGGAAATGATGCAACAATTGCTATTGTAGCTGCTGATGATGTCAACTATGGTTCATTTGCATTTAAAACTGTAAATATTTATCCTCAACTATCTCCAACTCCATCTCCAACACCAACATTATCTCCATCTCCAACACCTACACAGACTCCAACAATTACACCAAAACCCTCAAGACCAACAGTGCAAATAACCTCGGGTGACCTCACAAGAAACCAAAACAATCAAATAACCG
>JAWANJ010000026.1:0-11470 GCA_038895395.1 Candidatus Iainarchaeum sp. | reverse complement strand
ATTTACTAAGCTTGAGCAACTCAAAACAGCTAATAGAGAAATGCAAGCCACAGTTCCTGGCATCAAGGCTGGTTTGCTTATAAACAATATGTACACTGATTACTTGCAGTTGGGTTATTATATTGAACACAAATGCGGTAAGAGCGGATACTGTGAAGTTTCTAAAACGGATCCTTACAGGGAAGGTGCCGGCACATACAAAAGTTGCCCTTATGGCTGTATATTAAAGGTAGTTTTCGCTGGTAAAGAATTTAACAACGTTTGTGTGGACAGAGTTTGTACAGCTGGTGGGTTAAATGGTGGCAAACCAATGTGTGATTACTCCATTGGAAACGATGTCTATTTCAAATACTTGACTTGGTTTTGTCAGGAGATGGTATTAATAGGAATGATCTGTGGTGAAGGAGGCAGATGCCAAACAAGACCTGAAGGTACAGGATGCTTTCCAATAACAAGTACTTCTATGGGAAACCAGAACCAGTATGCTTTAGTTATCAACAACATATCAGAGCCCATAAAGGTTGTTAGTATTCAAAACGGCCAAATTCTGGCGGAAAAGCCAATAAGCCCAATGTCTGCTTTAGAATACATAAACAAGTATGGCCCGGTAGATAGCTCACAAGCATACGCATTTGCCCAGCAAACCGGCTTAACAAGCATAGTAGCAAGCTCTAACTCAAGCACTACAACAGGCACCACCAGAACTACTTACGCAGCAACAGATAGTTATGTCACATCTTCAAGCACATCCTCAAGTAACTCAAGCTGGCTTTCAAAAATAGCAGCATTCTTTGGCTTCGGAAAGAAAACAACAAGCACAACATCAAGTGCTACAACAAACATGTATGCTAGCACCTACAATAGCACATACACCACAAGCACCTATCCAAGTTATTCAAGTGCTTCAAGCACTTCTTACAGCACTTATAGCACATACCCACGAACATACTCAGCATACTCTACTACCTACTACACACCAACATATTCAACTGCTGGCTACTCTTACTTTACTTACTCAACATACACAAATTACTCTTACCCAAGCAGCTACTATTACAATAGCTCTTACACAAGCTATAAGCCAAGCTACACATATTCAAGCTACAGCAGTTACAGTTATCCAACTTACACAAGCACATATTCAAGCTACACAGTGCCTAGCTACTCAAATTACACTTACTCTTATCCAAATTATTACTATGGAAGCCATTCCAGTTAATCGTAAGCAGTTAATATTTCTTACCTTTAACCCTATTTTCTATTTTTTCACAAAATAAGAAACTTGTTTATGGCCTATTGTTTATACCCTAAAATCAGAGCCTTATTGTTTCTCCATACCTGAGGATTTTGGCCTTTGAGTTGACAACACTATCTTCTATCTTCTCCTTAAACTCCCTTGGTGATGCTTTTATGAAATCAAAAGTATTGTAATGCATTGGTATTGCTATCTTTGGTTCTATCGTCTTTACAAGACGTACAGCATCTACAATGTCAAGTGTTATTTGGCCACCTATTGGCAAAATAAGCACATCTGTTTTGATTTTGTTAAAAGAGTCCATAAGATATGTGTCACCCATGTGTACAATTGAAATCCCGTTTCCCTCAATCTTAAAACCAAGTGGGTAAAATGAATTTGGGTGATGCACGTGGAATGCTTCTATGCACACTCCCTTGATATTTAACTTTTTGTTTGGAACTATCGCTTGCTTTTTTGAAATAGGAGCGTTAATTTCATTTAAGAGGCTGTCATGGGCGATAACTTTGCAATCCCTCCTTTTTACAATCTCTTCAATAAGCTCTTTATCAAAGTGGTCAAAATGCTCGTGCGAAATAAGTATTAGATCAGTGTCACATAAACTTCTGGTTGATGCTGGACACTTGGTCCTTGTTTTTATTTTCAGGTTTTTTGGTGTGTTTACAAAAGGGTCTATAAGAATATTACAATCATCCAAGGAAATTCTGAAGGAGGAGTGATGCATGTACTGCAACTTTACCATTTTTCGACACCAAAAAATAAAAAGAGAAAAGTCTTTTTAACCCTGTCGCAACAAAAACCGAAATATGGATTTTAAATAAATAAAAATTGTGTGCAAATCGAAAGTATTATAATTTTTTGAATATAACATTTATAATATGAAATATCTTATTTTTCGCATTACTGCGCTTTTGGCTATCATGCTTTTACTTCCTTGTTTTGCAATGGCACTTCGTTATTCAATTGGTGACCATTATATATTCATAATTCTAGATGAAGAAGGAAATGCAAAAGTCATCGAAAAGTTTTATCTTGCCTTCAAATCTCAATCTGACATAGACGCATTTGCAAGCAAGAAAACAGAACTTGGAAACGATGTTTGGCAATGGCAAAGATTCAATCCAAAATTCACTTTTCATGTCGGTGGAGAATCTTATGTAAAAAGTGAAAGTGTTTCAGTATCATTCAACAAAGAAAATTTGGACCACACGCTTGAAATACATTACGAACTTAAACAAAAAGCAGTTTCAGTAGTATCTGAGGAAAGCAGAGTTGTTACTTACAAAACAAATAGCTGGCTTTTTATTCCATTCATTCAAGGAACAGATTATGTAATACCAGAGGGAACTTTTATTATAATAAATCTGCCAAAGGATGCGGAACTACTGACAAGTGATGAAATATTTAAGTATGCAACCTTTGAGAAAACACCACCCAAAATTAAGCTAAAAGGGCTTGTAATAACAGGTAACCTCAGTTTTAGTTATGCTTTATTAAAAAGTATTGCCCCTTATATCAGCGTTTCACTTTTGATCAAGGACATTACAAGGCTTTTAAAAGAAAATATTTTCGTTGTTTTTTTGGTTTTTATGATGGTTTTAGGCCTAATCTACGTCTTTAGAAAAAAGATAAGTAAAAAACTTACAAACTTTGTTGTTAAGCACACGGATCTTTCAGCTGCAGATACAGATACTCAATAAAACATGTTCTCATAACGTTGTGCTTTAACTTTTACTCTACGCGATTTAAGTTTTACTCCACAATCAGGGCACTCATTTTTTTTAGGAGTTTTATTAAAAATTTTCATGCATACAGGACAAAATTTTTCAAATGATATTACCTCTTTTATAGTTCCTTGTACTGGCGCCCAGTAGTTGATCTTTCTCATTGCAAGAAAGTTTTGTATTGAATAATCATCTGTAATAACCACAAACCTTTTCCTTTCTTTTTTTAGCTGTAATGCCAAAGCTATTATGCTCAAATCCGCCTTGCTAAGCCTTTCAAAACCGTATTTTTTTGCTAGCTTTTCTGCACCTTTTTTGTATTTGTGCTTTGGCTTGTAAACACGAAGCAGATTCATTTTGAGTGCGTTTTCAGCAAGTGCTTTTACTTCAAAGCTTCTTAACTCCTCCAAGACTTCTAAAGTGCACGCATACTTATTTCTTTTCGAGAAACTGAAAAAAGGGTTATTTATGAGTGCAGAGGCATCAAGTACATAGAGCAAATAAAAACGCCTCGCTCTGAGTAATAAAAATTAAAAAATCACAACTTTATCGTTACTGAGCCTGAACTTTGCAGATGTTTTCTTTTCACTTTCAGCTCTTTCAAATTTTATTATGTTCTTTTCTTTGTCAATTTCAACAACTTTTCCCAACCATTTTCCCGAAGTGTCATATACTGGCAGACCTATCAAGATTTCACTTGCTTTTTTAGTGACGTCCATTACATCAGAAATCTTAAATGCCACCAGTAGAAGCACAAAGCTGAAAATCATTGATAAAAGCATAAAGTTTAGGTCTTCACTACCAGCTATAACTAAAGTTGTTGCATCAATTATTATCCAAACAACTATTACCGATGCAATGTACAAAATATCAGTTTTAAGGAGATACGCTCTCTTTAGATGTATGTGGTCTACAAGCCTGCCTATGCCAATTAAAACAAATGAAATTGCAAAAAACAGATAAGAAGCTTGAATGTCTTTGAAGTATACACCTGCAAAGAAAGATGCTGGATCAGCTATAGCTGCTTGAAGTATCGTGTAAACTCCCAAAAACAAGATAACCAAGCTTCCTAAGTAAACTGGAAAAGATGTCCTTTGTGGAGATAAAGTTCTGAAGATATTTTTTTGTACTTTTGCTATTTTCCCCTCTAGGCCAAGCCCTTTTATAACTAAGTAAAGACCGACAATGAAAAATACCCCTCGAACAAATAAGCCTTCCATTTCGAGCAGAAGGGTTACGGCATAAAACAACAATATAATCCCAGGAATACCAAAAACCAATCTAGCCAGGTAAGGATCCTTTAGAGCTTCTTTTATTGTGTAATATATCGACTCAACCTGTTGGGCTTGTCTTACTATAACTACTTCTTTAGATATTATCTTTGAGCGTGAGCTAAGTATTGGTATCACTTGGTCATCTTCAGCCCCATCTGTAACTAATATTATACCTTGAAAAGAATATTTTTTTTCAAGCTCGTCAAGTTGTTCATTAATCTTTTGATCCGACTTTATACCTGACTTGCCATAACCTGTTACAGTTACAACTTCTAGGTTTTCAAAATCTTTTTTTATCTCATCGTAAAGCTTCACTGCAGCAAACATGCAGTTTGCATCGCTTTCAGTTGGATCCGCTAGCAAAAGTTTTTCTGCAGCTTCTATGTTTTTTTCTCTACCTATAACTGGCCCCTCTATGCCTGCCTTTTTTCCCAAATCATTGTCACGGTCAACACAAAGAATTATTGTAGATGGTTTTTTTGCCATTTTAAACCACTATTAACTTCTTAATTATTAAAGGTTACTTATTTAAATACTCATTCTCTCAAATAATATTAGGGCCACTATTATTTATTTTTTCCCTTGTGATTCCATGGAACGAAAAGAGGTAAGAAAAGAAGTTTTCTATCCGTTAATTGTGTTTATTCTTCTTTTAGCACTTTTGATATATAGCAACAGAGAAACAATAAAGTCTTATTTTGGGGGATTTTTTTGGTTTTTTGTAGCTATTTTGATTGTTTTTTTAATCTTTGCGAGTGGGCTTTTTAAGAAGTTTCTAATAGAGCTCAAAAAATATGAAAGAGCAGTTATAATGCGCTTTGGAAAGTTTAGCAGGGTTGGTGGTCCAGGCTTAACACTAGTTTTGCCTTTAGTTGAATCGTATGTTTTGGTTGATCTAAGAACAAAAACACTAGATGTGGAAAAGCAAGATGTTATAACAAAAGACTCCATAGAGGTCAAGATCGACGCTGTAATATATCTTCGCGTAAAAAAGGACAAAGAGTCTGTGGCAAAATCGGTTATTGAAGTACAAGACTTTGAGCAAGCTGCACGCACCTATGTCATGGCTGCGCTGCGTGATGTGATCGGTGCTATAGACTGTGCAGACCTTATTTCCAACATAGAGGCAATTAACGTATATCTTCAAGAGACACTTTCAGATATTACAAAACAATGGGGTGTAGAAGTAGTTGCGGTGCAAATAAAAGACATTGATTTGCCTGAATCAATACTCAAAGCAATGCATGAACAAAAAGCAGCCGTGCAAGAAAAACTTGCAAGGCAACAACGTGCTGAGGCCCAAAAGATAGAAATAGATGCAATAAAACAAGCAGCAAATGACCTAAATGATAAGGTCCTAAATTACCTTTACATTAAGGCCATTGAAAAAATATCAGAAGGACAAAGTACTAAAATTTTTTTCCCTGTGCAATTCACAGATTTGGCGGAGGCCATATCTAAGGGTGTCAGTTTTAAAGACTCCGATAACAAATCATTGTCGGAAAAAATATGCAGCCCAACACTGAAGTTTATGACAAAAAAATAAAAAACAAAAAAGTTGTGTTAAGATCACATCTTCATTATAAAAAACGCAATGACCAACAAATAAACAAGTGAAAACGAAAATGCAAAAAAATTATAGCCAACCTTAAAGCCGGCTTCTATTGCTGCACCCACCAAAAGTGATATTACCGCAGCTACTACAAGTATAAAAGAGTCAATTGTTATCCTTTCTATTTCTTTTGTATAAAGCCTTTTCCTTGTAATTGCAATTGAGACTAGTGCTCCACCTATTGCACCTAAAAAGTAACCAACAAATTCTGGTATGCCGTGAGGCAATAAACCAAACATTCTGAGGTGGTTGTTGGCTAGTATAGTACCTCCAATCCATGTACCAACAACACTGGCATTCCAACAGATCAAAAATATTGCCCCAGCACCAAATACAAAAGACAATACCAGAGCAACGACAAGCACACCAAAGTTATTTTCAAATATAAGGGAAAACCAGTACATAAACTCTCCAAAACTAGCCTCTCTGATTTCAGTTGCCTTTCCAGTCGAGGAAGCAATCTGTGAAACATAACTCAAGGCCCTTTCTTGTTCTGCAAACACATAAGTCCTAGAAGGTAGATATATGCAGCTCCCCCCCCTACAAACTAAAGCAGTATTTGTTTCAGGTAACACGACGTAAAGAAAAGCATAACCTGCTATAACCCCAAGCGTCATGTATGAGTACAATGCAATAAGCTCAAAGTTTCTCTCAAAAAACTTTTCGCAAAGAATTGGTATGCGAGCTTCAGCACGTTCTTCTCTAGAAAGAGCGCTATGAATAGTTGGCATTGCTGCTATTGTTATGAAAGCTATGGCAAGCAAACCAGCGTTTTCACCTCTAAAGAATGGATAAGTTAGCAAATTGCAACATATGCTTACAATAAATCCAAAAATTAGCATCAAATAAGGTTTCTTTATAACTTGCTTGCCTCTAAAGATGGACTCGAGAACCATCAAAACACCTTAGAATATTTTAAATAACTTTGCAATAGTATATGAATATAGCATTCTGTTGTTTTAATTATAGAGTTGTGCTGTTTTTATTCTTTATGGCGATATAAATGAAAAAAATTGTAGTTCCCGGAGAAAATCTTGCTGAGGCAGAGGAGTATACAGAGGGTGGCAATACTTTTCAGGAAGGAGAGGAAATATTTTCAGAAGTCGTTGGTTATGCAGAATATGACAGCAAAAATCATGAGGTAAGGGTTATACCTGACAAAAAGGTACGCGTTTTCTCGATAGGCACAAGGGTATTGGGCCAAGTCATATCTTCTAGGAAGACCAGAGTTTTGGTAAATATAATGCCACCAATAGATTCTCAAGAATATGTTGTGATTTCCCAGAGTAAGGCCATTTTGTTTATATCTAAAGTAGCAGATAGATTTGTAAAAGATATTGAAGAAGAGTTTAAGATAGGGGACATTATATTAGCAGAAATAGACGATATAAAACCTTACGGGATTTATATACGTACAAACAAGCCAAACCTTGGCGTAATAAAAGCATTTTGCTCTAAGTGTAGAGCTCCGCTTTACTATGAATCCGGTAAGCTACTATGCAAAAAATGTGGTAGCGTAGAACGTAGAAAAATAAGTTCAGAATATTCTCTTAAGATGCAGTGAGGTGTTTTTATGGAAATTACCCTCCTAAGAGTTGAGAAAGATTTGGTTGAATTCAAAATGAAAGGTGAAAGACACACTTTTCCACAGCTTCTAAAGCATTATCTACTTAAAAATCCCGATGTTACTTTTTGTGCTTACAAGCTAGAGCATCCCATGGACAATGACTGTTTGTTTATAGTAAAAGTAAAAAAGGGAAGTCCTTGGCAGGCGCTTAAAGAAGCCAACAAAGAAATAATGGCAGAGCTTGATGATCTTGAAAAAAAGATCAAAGAGGTTTCTGATTGAGAACAAAACTTTTATTGACAAAAACATAAGAGCTATTGGAATCGATGATGGTTATTTTAGACCAAAAACTGAGGGAAAAACAAAAATAGTAGCAGTACTGATGAGAGCTGATGGCAGATTAGAGGGTGTGCTCTTTTCTGAAATCGAAATAGATGGTACTGACTCAACAAACACTATCATTAAAATTATTTCTGACAATAAAAGCAAATTTCTTGGACAAGCAAAAGTTATTTTTCTTAGCGGTGTGAACTTTGCAGGCTTTAACATAGCTGATATTGAAAAAATCTACTCCGAATTCAAGATTCCAATAATAGTGGTACTCCGTAAAAAGCCAAATTTTAACAAGATATTTAAAGCCTTGAAGCGCTTTTCTGACAATGCAAAAAGGATTTCTCTTATAAAAAAAGCAGGTGATGTTTACAAAGCGGACAGAATTTTCTTTCAGTGTAAGGGAATTACGCCAGAAAGAGCAAAATACTTAATAAAGAAATTTTCTATAAACTCTCACTTACCAGAGCCGGCAAGGGTGGCGCATTTGATAGCAAGTGCTTCAACTTTGGGTCGGAGCACTTCTCCTTAAATTTTTGATGTTTTTAATTTATTTGCTGTGGTTGTATGGGTGCAAGAGAAAAGCTTAGGCCTAAAAAAAGTAAAGAGAAAAAGGAAGGTAAAATACATTCAAAGATCAAAAAACTGCAAGAAAAACTAAAGTGGATAGATCCATTCACTTATACTGACATGCTTCTAGAAAAAATAGGCCAAAAAGACAACAAGCTTGTTGCTTGGCCTCTCGAGGTTTTAGTGGCTTTTGTTACTGCCTGGCTAATATACTTTCTGCTAGGCTTAGCACTAAATACTAAGAGTCCAGCAGTTGTTGTTATGAGTGGATCTATGATACCGACTTTTTATAGGGGAGACATAATGGTTTTACAAGGTGTTTCATACGAGAGCCTGGTTGTACCTGAAGTTATTTTAAATGAAAACATTGCTGGGAGAAAACTCAGCGATTATGCAGTTACATACTGCTCAGTAAATAGCATAGCTGATCTTGTTGAATGTAGAGTTTTGCTTCAAAATCCAAAAGTAAAAATAACAAATGTGCAAACAAAGAAGGTATGTTTCAAAAGTATAGCCAAATGTGTTGACATAAACAAAGAAGGTGATATAGTAGTTTATTACTCGGACACTCTTCATGAGCCAATAATTCATCGAGCTGTGGTTAAGATTCGTGCCAAGGACGGTAACTTCGTATTGACAAAAGGAGACAACAATGCTACTAATTTTTTCTTAGATCAAGATGCTGGAATTGCTAGCAGCGCAGTACCGGTTGAGCGTCTTGATGGCAAAGCAATATTTATGATTCCTTATCTTGGTTATGTTAAGCTTTTTTTAATGGACGATTTACCATGCATTTTAGCTAGTTACATAAGATATGGTGATTATAAAATATGTACTGGGTATTGGAGTGCGGGCAGGTTGGGAATAGGCTAATTTTGTTACAAAACGCTTTTAAATTTTTGAACAATTAATTTTAACATGGTTACAGAAGAAGAACTAACCTCAATTGGGTTTACAGAGGAGCAGGCCAGAACATTGCTCTCAAACGATTACTTCAAAAAAAATTTTGGATCTTGGACAAAAGAAAAACTTGTTTTTAAAATAAACTGCATAACTGCCATATATGGAATAAAAAAATTTACCGATGTTCTGGCTGCAATATCGTCTTATCCAAAATTTCTTAATAGTGATCATGAAAAAACAATCAAAAAAGTTATCGATTTTAACCCAACTCTAAATAGAAATTCAGTTGTGGAAATCATACTTTGCAATCCTTCATTGGTTTCAGTAGACCTAAAGAAAGCTTTTTCGTCGGCAATTAAAGTTTATGGCAAAGAAAATGAACAGGATTTGAAAATGGCTTTGCTTGTGTTTCCAGGATTTTCTAGAAAAGATCACAGAAGAAACCTTAAGAAACTTTTAAGGATCTACGGCCCAACCTATAAAAAGATCATTCTCAAGGCGATGCTCAGAGTCCCAGAATTTCCAAACTTTAAGCACATCACTGCACTAAAAAAAGTTATTGAGGCTGGCAAAGCAGAAGGGCTAAGCATACAAAAATGTGTTGAACTTCTTTTAGGGGTATGCGCCAAAACAGACATTTCAATAAAAAGCGCAGAAAAAGCAAAAAAAGCATTTGAAAGTATCATTTCAGAGTAAGTCTTACAATCCCTTTTTAAAAGAAATTCAACCAAAAACTCATTATGGAGGAAGAATTTGACATAGGATCAGCAGAACCAGAACAGCATACAATTAAACGCCAACCAGCAGTCGAATGTTTTCTTAACGAGGTCAAAGGCTCAGAGCGAAGAATTGCTGCCGTGGTGAGCGTTGTTGCAGTGAATCCATCTGCAAACACAATGCTTGTATCAGATGGTACTAGCGAAGCAGTTGTAGTAGCTGAAGATAGCACAAAGATAAAAAAATTAAAGCCAGGAACAATAGTACGTATTATTGCAAGTCCTTCAAATACAAGTCCACTTACACTAAATCTTGAGATAGTACAAGAATTAAAAGAGTTCGATCCAAGTTTATTCAGAAAGGTTAAAGAGATTTGGAGTAAACTAAATAAGTGAGGTGATGATTATAAAGCTTACAATTGAAAATGCCAATGCTTTTAGAAAAAACATTGAAGCAATAGCTGCTCTCATAGATGAAGCAGAATTTATAGTTAATGAGAAAGGCCTTACCCTTAAAGCTACTGATCCTAGCCAAATCGCTATGGTTGACTTTGAGCTACCAAGGGAAGCTTTCAAAGAGTTCGATGTTAAGCAAGAAATAAGAATCGGTGCAGATATGGACTACTTCAGGCAAATAATGTCTAGGGCTAAAGCAGATGACTCTCTAATTCTTGAGCTTACTAGTGAAAAAAATTCCCTGAATATAAAATTTAAAGGAAAGTCTGTTAGGACTTTTTCAATGCCTTTAATAGATATCTCTAAAGGTCAGATTCCAAACCCAAAAATTGACTTTGATGCAGAACTTTTGGTTAAAGCATCTCTTTTGCAAGACGCATTAAAAGATGCTGAAATTCTTTCCGCTCATATAACATTTGGTGTTAAGAACGATATCTTTTATATTTCAGCATACAGCAGCAAGGGTACTTTCATGAACGAAACAAACAAAAACGACGAACCAATAAAAAAGTTTGAAGCTAAAGCAGACTGCAAAGCAATGTTCCCGTTAGATTACCTAAAAAACATGCTTAAAGTTCCCTCTGCAGAAGATGAGATAAAGATTTTCTTGAAAACAGATGCTCCTCTTAAACTAGAGTTCATGAATGAAAAAGCTAGAATCACTTATTACCTTGCACCTAGGATTGATGTTGAATAAGCAAAAGTTACAAATTTTTCAAAGAGCAACAAGAGTCACACCTATGGCTGCTAATACAGCACCGGCAGCCTTTAGTACTAAAGCTCTTTTTTCAAAACTTTCTTTTAGAGCTTGTGGTCTAAAAACACTCAAAGCATAAGATATGCCAAAAACAAATAATGGCTGAAGACCTCCAATAGCACCAACCAGAGCCGCTTCCGATATTCGCAAAGCATTAAGTCGCATCACATGACCAAAAAAGAAAAATATTTGGCTTAAAAAAGCAATTTTTATTAGGCGCGGGTTGTTTCTTAAATTTTCAAAAAACTCATCAAAATACAATGGCGATGCTGCAACAATAAAACCCAAAGCAATTAACAAATTCCA
>JAWANJ010000025.1:0-11559 GCA_038895395.1 Candidatus Iainarchaeum sp. | reverse complement strand
TTTGGGAAATTTAGGCACAGGCATAATTATTCCTGCATCACTTCTTGTTTTAAATTTTTTGTTTGTTGAATTTTTTATATTATCTACCAACCGCGCTCCTGAAGCCTTTCTTTAAGTTCTGCTATGTCAATGCCTTTCATTGCTTGGCCCAAATTTTCAGAAACCCTTGCAATAACATCTGGCTTGTTGAAATTTCTTGCTGCTTCCACAATAGCTTCAGCTCTTTTTGCCGGATTTTCTGATTTAAATATACCAGAACCCACGAAAACTCCATCACAGCCCAACTGCATCATCAAAGCCGCATCACTTGGTGTAGCAATGCCACCTGCAGCAAAATTTACAACAGGTATCCTCCCTAGCTTTTTTGTTATTTCTAACAAAAAAATGGGCACTCTGTATTCAATGCTTTTTTCTTTCAAACCTTTTTTGTTCAATTCTTTGAGCATCTTGATCTCTGCAGAAATTGTTCTGACATGCCTGACTGCCTCTATGACATTTCCAGTGCCTGCTTCACCTTTGGTTCTTATCATCACTGCACCTTCTTGTATACGTCTAAGTGCTTCACCCAAATTTGTTGCACCACATACAAAAGGAACCTTAAACTTGTGTTTGTCAATGTGTAAAAATGGGTCTGCAGGTGTCAATACTTCACTTTCATCAATGAAGTCTATGCCCAACGCTTCAAGTACTTGCGCTTCAACGAAGTGTCCAATCCTAACTTTTGCCATAACAGGTATTGAAACTGCTTTTTGTATTTCTTTGATTTTGGCAGGATCAGCCATCCTTGCTACGCCACCTTCGCTTCTTATATCTGCAGGCACTCTTTCTAGGGCCATAACAGCACAGGCACCAGCTGCTTCAGCTATCTTGGCTTGTTCGGCTGTTGTAACATCCATTATAACTCCGCCTTTTAGTTTTTCAGCAATCTTGAGCTTTTCTTTAAATTGTTTGTCTTCAAACAACATTGCACCCCTAAAAATATTTCTAACAAAATTTCTTAAAAAATTAGTATGTGCAAATGACTTGCAATATCTTGTCTTTCTCCAAAAAGCTTTTAATAACGTAATCAGCTCCAGCTTCTTTTAATGCTTTTTTTGTATATCCCCCAGTTTGAACACCAATTGCAAAAATATTTGAACTTTTTGCAGCCATCATATCCCTTGGTGTATCACCAAAAAGCACCACTTTATCGGCTTTATGAATTAGTCCTAGAGATTTTGCCCTTGATAATGCTATTTTTACAAGCTCATTTCGCTCAAACCCATCACTGCCAAACGCACCGAAAGAAAAATATTTATCAAGGCCAGTCTTTTTTAGCTTGGCCCATGCGATTGGCTCAAGGTTGCCAGTTACTAGGCCAAAAACAAATTCTTTTCTTTTTGAAAGCAGTCTCAACAATGATTTTGCTCCAGGCGTTGTAACTATTTTTTCACTCTTAACATTTTTAAGAAATTCACTAACCATTATCTTTTTGCAATTTTCTAATTTCGATTCTATTAAATTACTGCTAAGACCATTATATCTCAACACTTCTTTAACAATTTGTAGGTCAGTCATTCCACTATGATCAATAACATCCACTGTGGTCTTTACATTATAAACCTTCTCGAAAGCAGTATGGAATGCCTTTCTATGGCTTTTGACACCATAAGTCAAGGTGTTGTCAATATCGAAAAGCAAAAGCTTTTTTTGAAACACTTACTCACCGCTTAGCTATTTAGAACCCAGATATTATAATTTAGAACCATAGCAAAGGTAACCCATACAAGGTAAGGCAACAAAAGATATGCAGATTTTGGAGCTTTTTTGTAAAATGAAAACATGGTAAAAACTATTGAAACCCATAGCGTAATTATACAGACCAAGCCAAGAAATGGTGACTCTAGGCCAAAGAAAACAAAAGACCAAAAAGCATTGAGAAATAACTGTACAAAAAAAAGTGCTAATGCGAGATCCTTTTTCCTTTTTTCAATATTTGATTCAAGAAACAAATAAAGAGCTATGCCCATCAAAGTGTACAGGGTTATCCAGACAGGACCAAAAAGCCAGTTTGGTGGCACAAAAGAAGGCTTTTTAATGGTTGAATACCATGTGAAAATTTTTGGATAGGTAAAAAAGGCACCAATTATGCCGGTAAGTTGACACAAAAATATAGAAAGCAAAAGTTTTAACCATCGCATAAGCTATTTTGGTTTTGATATTAATTTAAATTTATGCAAATACAGTTGTTAGTTATATAAAAGAAAATAAATAGAACTAGAACATATTTATCTTAAACTACCTTTCATGGCCTCTACTTCTTTTTTGCTCAATTTTAGAACAATCATTCCATATTGTACTAAAACCCAATTACCAACCTTTGCCTTAGCCATTGAGTTATTTACTTCTCTTTTTTCATTGCCGTAGTCAACTATTGCTTTAGTTCCATCTTTGCTGACGCTTACAACACGGCCAGGACATGCTATGCACATAATTTAAAGAATTATACAAATAAATTTATTTTTTAGTGTTTTATTATTAGTAGATATGAAAGAACTGATTAATGGCCTTATTGAGCTAATGAGGCCTGCCGAGTGGACAAAATCTCTAGGCAATATGATTGTTGCCGTAGTTTTTGCTGGTTTTCTATACGGTATAAAATTTGATTTTTTTATATTTGCACAAGGCTGTTTGTCTTTATTTTTGTTATGGTCTGGCTTGTACACACTTAATGATTACACTGACAGAAAAGACGATGCCTCACACCCTTTTAAGAAAAATAGGCCCATCCCTTCCGGCAGAGTTAACGCAAACATAGCTTTAGCATTTTCTATATCATTGATTTTTATAGCTTTTGTTTTGGCATACTTTGTTAATAATCTTTTATTGGTTTGCACCCTTTGCATGTTTGTTAATCATATTTTTTACACCATGAAACCTTTTAATTTTAAGAAAAGGCCTATTGTTGATCTTATTTCTGGTTCATTAGTAAATCCAGTTTTTAGGTTTTACTCAGGGTGGGTTCTTTTTGTACCAAGCTTTAATGCACCACTGCTCCCGCTTATAATGATACTTGGACTACAGTTTGGAGGATATGGTTTGTATAGAATGATGTCAAAAGACTTTGAGGAAAAGAAAGGTTACAAAAGCACAATTGTACTAGTTGGGCCAAAAATAAGATATGTTTTTTACTTAAGCATTTTTATAGGTGCTCTAGCTTATGTTTTGGCATGTATTAACAGCATTTTAGGCTTCTACTACCTTGGCTTTCTCCCATTTCATTACCTACTTCTTGTGCTTTTATCAGTACCTTTTGTGCCAATCTATTTGCCAGTTTTAAAAGAGCCCAACAACGTCAATACACACGGAAAACACAAAAAAATTTATATTCTCCTATATGCGCATGCTTTCGTATTTTTTACTATGTTCTTTTTGCTTTATTTTATTTCCTAGCAAAGCAAAGAGGCTGTATTTGTAAATTTTGTTGAGCACTCTCGTGTGGAAAAATAGAATGCTATTTGGCCCTTTCTCTGAGGTAACGGTGCTTACGTCTTCTACGTCTGTATTTCTTTTTAACCCATTTCCAACGTTGTTGTGCATGTGGTTTCTTAAAACGTGAACTGTCTTTAGAACGCGTCCCCAAATGATCACCACTCGAGTATGTTATAAATAATGATTATGTTTTATTTAAAAATTTATGCGATGATGTTTTACTGACTTGGTCCTTATTAAAAACAGCATTGCAGTTATCTGTTTCTGAGTGCAACTGATCAAATTCATTTAGGAATAACACAAGCTGTCTTAGCCAATCTTCAGGAATAATGTAACAGCTATTTATTTCGACTACCACCCCAGCATTTTTTAGTTCTTCCAAAGCCTTTTCAATTTGCAAAATACCAATATTAGAACAAGATTTCAAAACCATTTTGCTAATCATATGGAAGTTGGCTGGACTAACCTTTGCAAGTGTTAGCAAAACTTCTTTGTAAGGTGTAACCGTTGCGTAGTACAAATAACTCATATCTGACATTCAAAATAAAGTACAATACTATACTATTTAAATCTAATGTTTAGAGGTTGGCAGCATTAGACGAAATGTGGGGCTGCTGGGATTTGAACCCAGGTTGCCAGCACCCCAAGCTGGAGTGATAGACCAGGCTACACTACAGCCCCAATGTAAAAAATTGGCATCAAAAAGAAATATAAAGCTTGAAGACATTCAAATTTATGTGAGCGTATGGAAAACATAGAAAGAGAAATCATAAAAAATATGGATTCTATTTTTTCAGCTTTCAAAAAGAATCGAACCATGGAGCTAAGGATATTAGCAAACAGTATCATAAGAAAGGCCGTAAAGTTCAACAATAAAATAATGGCCGAACAAAGTGTTATTGCTTACGTTTTACACAAGACGCTAACTAAAGAGCATATAATAAGTTCGCGTCTTTGGCCAAAAAGTAGGGCCAAGATACTAAAAAATTTAGAGTTAATGTCGCTTCATCTAAAAAGACACGAGCACGAAAAATTTACTTCTTCTCTGGCTAATCTTCACCTAGACCTGGAAAGAATAGATGACTACTTTGGGCGATTTGTGCAAAGCACTGTGGACAAGGCTAGAATAAAATACGCAGCTGATGCATATTTTTTAGGCGCCTCTTTAGGTCAAGCTGCTGAGCTTCTCAGCGCAGACAAAAAAACACTTCTTGATTACATAGGTGCAACCAAATTTTATGACAAAGAAAAACCATCAGAAGGAATAGGTGAAAGGCTAAAGAAATTAAAAGCACTTCTTGGTGAGTAGATGCAAGGCACATTGGCAATAGATTCTGGCTCTTTGATTTCTCTCTCAAGTTCATGTATGTTCGACGTAATAGGTAGGCTATCTGATCTTGGACTTAACTTTGTAGTGGCTGAGTCGGTTGTAAGAGAAAGTATCTCATATCCGATCAATATAAGAAGGTTTGAGTTAAATGCTTTGAGAATAAGCGCCGGAATAAAAAAAGGTTGGATAAAGACCATAAAACTAGATAAAGAGCACATGAACTATAAGGCAAAGCTAATGGAAACCGCAAATAAAACATATCGCTCAAAAAGCGGTAATTTGCAGATTTTACAAGAAGGTGAGGCAGAAACAATGGCTCTAGCAAAAATGGTTTCTGCAAAAGCCATTGTAACAGACGAAAGAACTATGAGATTATTAGTCGAAGATTGTTATGGTTTAAAAGAATTACTGCAAAAGAGGCAAAACGAAAAGATTTGGATTGACTCTGAAAGAGCAGATTTTTTCAGAAAAGAATTCGGAAAAATACTTATAGTTAGATCAGCCGAAATAATTGCATTTGCTCACGAAAAAGGCATATTAAAAGAAATTGTTGGAGATGTACCAAAGCTTCTTGAAGCTTCTTTATACTCTCTTAAATATGCTGGTTGCGCATTGAGCTCAGAGGAAATTGAAACTTTTTTGAGAAACAAAGGGTAGGTTACTTTATTTCAAACAATCGTTCTACTACAGCCAGAGCTATGTATGGTTTATAGCCCTCTTCAATAAGAGCCCTATATATTTCCCCAGGTTTATGTAACTTAACTGCTGGTTTCAACAAAGCACAGAGCTTTTTTATGATTTCTTCTTCTTCTTTGGTAAACATTACTTGCTCTTTTTCTATAGCCTTCGAAGCATAGATGTTAACACTTGCTTTTTTAACAAGCTCTTTTATTTCCTCTTTTGGTTTTTGTATTTCTTTATCCTGTTTTTGTACATCTTCTCTTGTTGCAACTTCTTTGGTCTTAATTTCAGTCGGTTCACTTATAACAGCTTTAGGAGGTGATGTGATAATTTGGCCTTTTAGCTCTTGTGCTGGTTTTTCTGCTCTGGTCAAAGGTTTTTTTTCTGGAAACAGCGGAACAATCTCCTCAGGAATCTCGATTGAAGCCTCTGAGATTACCGGTGGCTTAGGCCACTCCGGAACAATCAGCTGCTGACTATTTATTGTTTGGCTTTTTTCTTCAGGAAATTGAACTTGCTTAGTATCAAAAAGCTCTTTTTTTAGCTCAAGCTCGGGTTCTTTTTCTTTAATTTCTTTGGTTAAATCCTTTTCAGCTTCTGATGTTGCTGTCTCTGGTTTTGTCTCTTTTGGCAATGTTTTTATTTCTTTTTTTGCTTTAAGTTTGCTGAAAAGACCTTTTAAAAAGTTAAATGAAAAACTATCCGATCCCTTTAATTCTCTTTCTATGGAGTCCATCTCATTTTGGAGTACTAGCATGCGACTTTTATATTCTTCTACAGATATCCTTCTTGAGAAAAGTGCTGATTGATTTTCCTTCATTTCAAGTTCTATATTGGACAGCCTGTTAATCAAAATTTTTCTTCTTTCATTTTTATACTTTGCACGTTTTATTGTTATTCCTATAAAGATAACACCAGAGACAACAATTGAAAGCACTATTGCGATTAGGAGCAAATTCAAAGGTTCTTCAATCTCAGCTGTTATTTCCTTGCTTCCATAAAATGGCTCTTTTAGATCTAACTTTATAATGTGCTTTCCAACCAACCTTCCCAAAATTGCATAATAGTAGTAGCCCTTATTGTAATCCCTCACCAATTGTATATCATAATAGTTTTTGTCTATGTAAAGCATAGCGCTTACTTTTTCCTCTTTCAAAAGCGAATCATCAGGATATCGCAACTCAACTAATATACGACCATCCTCAGAAAGTTGAGTCTTGCCTTTTTCTGATGGATATACAAATGAAATTTTTATCTCCTTTGTGAAAGTTACTTTGAAGGTCTCTATGTCTGAGTATGTAACATTATTGACGTCTACAGTGGCAACTATTTTTGCGTCAGCATTTTTGATTTCTATCATAGGTACTTCAAAATCAAGCATAAAAGTGCTATCGAGTGCGTATAGTTGGCGATATATGTTTAGGGCGGGTATGGCTAGAAATACATTTACATCTCTACTAGCTATCCCTAATTTCTGATTTAGTGTAGTTTCAATTCTAATATTTTGCAAAAAACCAAAGGTGTTGTTACTCAGCGGTGTTGGCCTAAGTAATACAAGGTCAAAACTTGGGTTGTCCTTTGAAACATTTATTTTACGATATACAGGAGAAAGGATATTTTGGTACGAATCTTTACCATAAAACATGAGTTGCAAATTAGCTTCTTCGAAGTCTTTAATTGTTATAAAATAGTTAAAATCTGCGAAGAAACAACCGTCATTAAACCTGGCCACAGATTTCTGGATAGAAGCCTCTCCTTTAATTAATTCAACATAAAAAGTACCGTTAGAGACACTCTCACCATTTGGATACACCAAGCAAAAAGAAACGGTTCCAATATTTTCGCCAATGTAAATGCTTTTTCCATGCAAAGAATATGAAGAAATTGAAATTTGCAACGGCTCAAAGTAAAACGGAATCTTTCCAGTTATTAAAGTACTACCACGCATTGCGTTTATCTCTAAAAATTCTACAGTAGAGTAGGTATTCGAAGGAGGAATTTTTATTTCAAAACCTTGCTCACCTATTGGTATCTTCTCTATTGAAGTTTTACCTATAAAGATATTCATATCCCTTAGGTAGCTATTTATCGGATAATCTCTACTATCTAGCACTGTAAAAAAAACCCGAAGAATATAATCTTTTTTATTGAAAGCCGTCATATCTTGCGGATACTGCACAACCACTTTTGCACGACCTCTTCTTACAGCTATGGTTGTGCTTTTTGTATCAGAACCGCTTTTGGTGCTCAACTTTAAAGTAATTGTAAAACGCTGCTCTAGAGGAATATTTGAGTCTAAATAAAATACGTGATAAACTTTTGGAAAATTACCAGCTATTGCAGTGCCATCACCAAAAGACCAAAAATAATTTGCGTCTTCTTTTTCGTTCTCATCTAGAATAGATACTGCAGATATTGTGACAAGTTCACCGTCATCATAATATGCTTTTTTTGGGTATATATTTAGGTCTATTATTTTTGGTGGCGTGGCCTGTGAATATACACAACTAAAAAAAACAACCACCATTAATGCTAAAAATATCTTTTTTGACATAGTCCTAAATGTTTTACATTGTTCTAATTAATAAAGTTTACTAAGGTATTCTCCGCAAGCAGCATCTAGTAGTTACCACTAAATAAAAATATGGGGTCAGCGGGATTTGAACCCGCACTAGCAGGTGACTCCCAATAGGAAACTTTTTAAGATCTTTTTATGCCCAGAACAAACCCGAATCTTTAGAGATTTATATTTTGTATAAACCATATAAAAGCTAAAAGCCTAATTTTATTATAACGGGTTGTTCAGGGCACCACATCCTACCGCTTCCCATTCTCACCTGCTTATCGTCATCGCTTTCGCTCAGAACTCCAATCTACCATACAGACTGGAGCCTGCCGGGCTGCCTGGTTACCCCATGACCCCAATAAACATATATATGTGCTATCGAATTTTTAATATCTTTTTCTTTTGCCTTTCATTTGCAATTTTTAATATATAAATCTCTCTATTAACTTAAATCCTCATTTAATATTAATGTGCTTCACATAAACTCTGTTAGCGTCAACTGATATTGTCTCGTAAGTTGAAGTTCCGTCAATAAAAATTTTGTATTCCCCCGGCGGAACTTCTGTTTTATAGAAGTAATTGCAATCTATTTCTATATTCTCAGTTTTTCCTTCAAAAACTAGCTTTAAACCATTTAGGAAGTTATCTTCTTTGTAGCAAATTCCAAAAACTATTGCTTTGGAGTCATCAACAGCCCTATCAAGAACAAACTTAAGATCTTTAGAAAGTAGTTGCTCAGTAGCTCTTATCAGAATTGCTGGTTTATAGCCATTTTTGTAGACATAAAAAGCTACCAAATCACCTCTTTTGTCACCAACCATGGGTAAAGTTGCTTCACAATCCCAGTCATGGAGCAGGTAAACAATCTTTTTAGTATCGTGAAGTTCACTAACCACGCCAGTGCAGTCACCAGAATCTGCTAAAATTATCTCTGCTTTTAAAATACCTAAAACTGAACCCCCCAATTTTTGAGTGGCTTGCTTTGCTTTTTCACTGTTTTTATTTGTTGATTTGGATACCTCTTCCAAATAATACTTGGCAAAGAAATAATCTCGAGCATTTATATTGCCATCAACCACGGCTTTCTCGTATGATTGTAAGTAAAGGTTTCCCAACTCGAATAAAGTGTCTAGCCTCTTTTCGTTATTTCCGGTTGCTTCATAGTTGTTAGCAATTATCTCTAAAATTTTCATTAAAATATTTTTTTCATCAGCGCTTAGCTCTTTTCCTTGAAGATCAAACTTAGCAGACAAAGCATAAATGTTGGATTCCTCGTATAGGCCATAAGTATTGAAATTTTTTGCTTTTTCATATTTTTCTGCTAAACTAAGATTGGAAATAGAAACTAAACACCGCAGATCTGGTTCTATGTGATCTTTAGTCACTTTGGTTAGCTCTTGTTCTATAGTTTGTTCGTAACCTGGAGCAGACTCCGTCCTTACATACTTTGCAATACGGTTATTCTTATAGTCGAAATATAGAGTACCTTTTGTATCAAGTACAACTTCTTGTACAGTTTTTTTACCATAAAATTCTATTTCAACAACATCGAAAACACCTGCTTTTGTATTTATTTTTGTTTCTTTGATTATCTTATAGTTCACACCTTCGAAAGTCCATGTTTCGCCTATAGAAAGAGCCCGCTGAGGCAAATAAAAACTTGTAACTGAAGTCCATCCATAGTCAACCTTTCCATCAAAATAGATGTTTGCATCTGAAATTTTTTTGCTATATGCAATTTGACCACAAAGGTCAACAGTGCCATTTTCATCTGTTGAACTTGCTTTTAGCATTATTATCCTTATGTGTGTATGGTCTGGATATGTTTGCATTGGTATTGTCATTGTTTCCATTTCTTGCATTGTTTTTTTGTCGTCTCCAATCTTAGTTTCTATTTTTAAATAGTGGAATAGTGCTAAGTTTTGGTCAAAACTGTACTTCAAGAAATAGTTGTTGCGATCAACTGCTGGTGATAATGAAGGTGTTGGTGTTATATTGTTATTGCTGTCTTTTCCTTTTCTATCTAGATCAAAAAATCCTAGCAAAAAGATAGCTAATAAACATATAACAAAAATAACAAAGGCCGCAAATAACAATATTTTAACATCCTTCTTTTTCAAAAAAACCACCTGCAAATCAACCGATCACAGACACTTATTCAAAATTGGCAGATTAAGCTTTTAAAGCCTAGCAAAAACGTTCGTGATTGTCTACTAACCTTTCCTGCGCTGAAGTTCCTTTTCTAATTCCCCCAAAACAGCTATTATGGCATTTGCTTCTCGTCTTGTTATTGGGGCTCTTGAAATAAGGTGCTTGAAGGACTTCACAGTGACCTCTTTGTTTCTCACACGGCTAAGATTTAGTGAAAGCCTCTCAAATATTTTTATAAGAGTGTTTTTTGTATTCGCATCAGCTGTTTCGAAAGTCTTATTTGTTTTTTTTCTTTTAGCTATGAAAAACTCATAAAAAATAATTGCTGCAGCATGCGAAATAGTCAAGGCACGATATTCTGGACTAGAAGGTATATTCACTACAAAATCGCATTTAGAAATCTCTTCGTTTGTTAGTCCTCTTGACTCACGACCAAAAACAACAGCCAATCTTTTGTCAGAGATGCTAAAACGTTCAGCAAGCGTTTTTGGAGTGATTGCATTTCTTTCTATTTTTTTATCTTTACATGATATTGCAGTTGTTGCGGCACTGTAGTCAGCATCTTGTAAGGCTTCTTCTAAAGAGTTGCATATCTTTGAAGCTTTTAGCACATCTAAGGCATGCATTGCCCTGCTTATAGCCCCGGGGCTATTTATATTAGCTTTTGGATTCACTAGTAACAAATCCTTAAAACCAAAATTTTTCATTGCTCTTGCGATATAACCAATGTTTTCAGAATATTCTGGCTCAACAAGTATTACTTTTAACTGCATAATTAATAGTTTTATAAGCTCTAACTATTAAATTTTGTTTGGTAACACAAAAAAGCCAAAGTTTATCAAAAAAAGCAACAATTTTTAATAAGTGAAGCATTAAATTAATAGATGCGTAAAAAGATGATCATCACGATGTTATTTTTGGTTATTTTCTCGGCTTATAGATACTGCTATGACTACGATCCAGCACAGTACATAGCAAAGCAGACTTATATGCTTCGTGAAAACGAAAGCATAAGCAGCATATACGAAATAAAGTTGGAGGACAAAATTTACTATGTGCTTCAAATTAGCGCAAACAAGCAAACGGTAGGATATATTGTTCTTGAAAGATATGAAAAAAGGGTGGTTTCTGACACAATAAAAGTTAAAAACCTGGTCCAAACAGCTCACTTTTTGTCTTTGTACAGTGACTTTAGAAAAAAGATAGGCGACAACCCGAATTATGTTTGGTTTGTTTCTCAGAGCCAGCTGGTTCAAACAATCATAAAAGCCATGGATACTGAAGTTTATGAACTACAAGCGATAGCTGACGTAATTAAAAGCAGCTCTGCAAGCGAAAAAGTTTCAATGCTTTCAAGCCT
>JAWANJ010000024.1:0-12546 GCA_038895395.1 Candidatus Iainarchaeum sp. | reverse complement strand
TCATATGATATTTTTTTTACAACATTTTCATTTAGTCATTTTAGTAAAAGTGCATATTTTATATTGTCAGGTAAGTCTATAAAATTCATCAAAAAAATAATAAAAAATTTAAAATCAATTTTTAAAGGTAATTTTTATTTAAAGTTTTTTATATATTTAATTCTTCTATTACTTTTGTAAAATCATTTTGAATTTTTTTGTCATTTTTCAAAATTTTTTCAAAATTATTTATAGCATATATTACTGTAGCATGATTTCTCCCTCAAAAAATATCTCATATTTTCTCCAACGTATACTTAAAATACTTTTTAGCTATATACATGAGCATTTGGCGAGCTAATGAAACTTCTTTTTTTTTGCTTTCTCATTTTATATCATATATTGAAACATCATAATAATGAGATAAATATTCTATTACTTTATTAAAATTTTCATGACTTTTGGAATTTTTTTCTCAAGCTCAGAGGCAAGGTCCCTCACTATGTAATCATATTCATGTCTTGCAACAGCATCTATGCTTTGGCTCTGCTTTAATGTCCATTCAGGCAATGCACTGACATGTGTACCAACAAGACAAACAAAGCAGTTGGTTGCATTTTTCAATTCCGAAGCAACCTCTATGTCGTTTATTATGCTAGGTGTGCTCGTATCTATTATCGCAAGCTCTGGTTTAAACTTTCTTGCAATTTCTACAACTTCTTTAACTGTCTTGTTTTCAGCTGGCGCATCTAGAAGCTTTACTTTGTGTCCCTCTTTTTCGAGAACACCTGTTGCATAGGCAAGCCATATTGGGTAATAAACACAACCACCTTTGCTAACAGCCGGACTTCTTGAGGTTCTCGAAAATCTTGGTTTGAATGGCGGATTAAGGACCAAAATTTTCACTATTATGCCCCCAAGTCAATAATACATTAAAATAAAGATATTTGTAATTTAATAAGTTTTTGTTTTTATCTTTTCATTTTCCGCCCTCTTAATTTTCTCCTGAGGGAGAAATAGCCGATTGCAAGAAGCCCAGCCATTATGACAATAACAAGAAAGATTATCAATAGGCCTGTATCAAAATATGCTGCACTGGCAGGAGTGCCAGCTTTCCCAGAAGGCCTTTCCTCAAGCACTTTAATTTGCTGCTTTAGTGCACCTACTTCAATTTGCCTTATCTGGTTTTTGTAACCAGGCATCTGCGCAGTTGCTTTTATCAAATATGCGCCTTCAGAATCAATCTTTATTTCACCAGGGAGTTTTATCCTTTTTGTTTCACCATTAGGAGCAATGATTTCTGCGTCAACTTCTACACCTTCAACATCTGAAGAGTAGCATAAAAAGGCAGTTTCGCCATTCAAGAAAAGGCCTTTTCTTTCTTTGCAGTTTCTGTCTGCGCAAGAATAGACCTCAAATTGCATCTGTTTTAGTGTCCCGTAAACCTCAAAGCTTGTTTTTGATTGGGCTGCTTCAACTCCATCTTTGAACACTTTGGACACAACTTCGTACTTCGCTGGCGGCATAGTTTCCACAACATTCAACTTGAATACCAGGTCTCTTTCTTCAAAAGCGCCAAAATTATGGCCACCCCTCAAAGCTATTGGGGAGTAAGTTAATGCATCGTTGTAGACAAAGGTTTCAACAATGAGGATCTGATTTGAATCAAGATCGTTTTTAACAGTATTTGTTATTATTATCTCATCGCTTGCAGTGTATCTTTCCATATTTGTAGTTACAGTTATCTGTTGAGCATAGCAACTGAGCATAATGGCAACCAAAGAAAAAAGGACTATCTTTATTTTCATTATCTCACCTTAAAGTTAGGTACCAAAGCAGGATCCCCCAAAAGTATGAGATAGTCTTTATAACTGCATAAATCTATCCAGCACACGCCAGCCATACAACATTCTTCAGTACATTTGTCAAGAGCAGAATTTACTTCTCCCAAGGACTTTTTAGTCCAAACCCTCCCACCCTTTGAAATTTGCTCTATGAAGTATTCGCTTGTAGTGTTATAAGAATAACCAGAAATGCAAGCTGGGCTATATGAGATTCCGGCTGCACCAAAGTATGCTATTGCGCCATATCTTACCCAGTTTGGCCCCATTGTGCTTGTTAGCCCTTGCCAGAAATTGTTTGTAAGACAAGCATCGCCAAATACAACAGGCGCCTCTAAGTAATATTCGTTGTTAACGCCGGGTATCTCAAAAAAGGCCAAGGTGCTACTCCAATCAGCTATGGAGCCATGGTTTGCAAAAACTATCAAGTTCTTGTTAAGATAAGTTTCAATAGTTGGCTTCGTATCCTTAATGCAACCAGTTTTGCCGCTGCCAATGTAGCAGTTCACATCATAATTGGGTGATGCTTTTAGCCGATCTACGCTTTCAGAAATGCCACCTTCAGCTGCTGAGATTGAATGCGATATAAGAAGTGTTGGAATTTTTGGTCTTTCCTTTACAATTTCATCATAAAAGATTGATCTGGCAATGTACGCAGAAGTATCAGTCACGGTTAGGCCGTATATCCTGCCAAGAGCCCCATATTCCCTATCCATCTGTGCCCTTTTTTGCGCACTGCCAGAACAGCCGGTGTAATATGAATCAGGAATGTAGGGCGGCGAAGCTATTATGGTGAAAGGCAACATATAACGAGTTCTCTCTTTTACAGTATCGGTGATTCCCTTCAAATACCGGTGATTTGGATAATCAGTGCTTCCGCATGCATCATCATATGCCATAACAGGGATATCGCTAAATGTCTCAAGCACACCATTCCTCGCGACAGCATAGACTGGTGCAGCAAGTGAATTCCTCCAGAAAGCGCTAACTTTTAAATAGCTAGCAACCCTTGGCCTGAAATTGAAGTCAAAACTGTCGGGCTTGTTAAAGTCAGTCGTTGCCGCAAGCACATTCTTTGGCCCTGCTGAGAGCTGATCAATTGCATAAGGACTTTCATATTCTATGCCAACGTATGCATTAAAAAATGAGCCAAGTTTCTTTGCATACGCCTGTATCCTTCTTACCTCAGCTGGATTTATGTTGCCCGCTATATGGACAATTTTTCCGTTTATGTCATCTAATGAATAATGCCCTGAAAAATAAAGCGGCATGTTTGCCTTTGCAGCAAACACTGCACAATGCAGGGCTGCTTCGTAGTTATCTTCACACACCAAAACACTGTTTATTTCCGAGAAATAATGCTTGTATACATCTGAGATTGTTCTTGAATCAAAGAACCTTATTTTAGCATTTGGGTTTCTATCAAACCAGTTTAAATTGTCAGAAAGGCTACGGCTTCTGCTTTGTAGGGCGTTATGTGGATCTATAAGCCAAAAATACAATTCATCATCTAAATATGAATGTAGGTTTTCATCGCCGACAAACACAGTGACATTTTTTGCTTTGTATTGGTTTATAAAAACAATTGCTGAGTCCAAATCAAAGCCGCCCAGGTAAGGCCCGTTGTTGTCTTCATGATGGAATATTATGAATGGCACGGCTGTCTTTATGGTCGTGTCCTCAATATAGCAGCTTCGCCCTATAACCGGTGGGAAGAAGTCAGGTGTTTCTTCACATTCTGTGCCAAGGGCAACCGGCAGCAATGATAAAACATTTCGCCAGTCCTGGTCTGAAACTAAGAATACTTCGCGCTCTCTGTAAGCAGCATTGTTTCTATCGTTTTTCATTTTTATTGGTGCTGGTTTAAAGAATACTAAATTAAAATCTCTTTGCGAGAAATTGCATGCACGGTCATATGCAGAGACCCTCAACCTAATTTCATACTTGTAATAATTGGCATCAGACCTTGGAATACGAAAGCTGCACCTATCTGCTTCACATGTTTGTGCAATAGTTTCATTTATGGGGTGCTCATACCTTTCGCATATCTCGATGTCATGCCCTTCATACCTTTCGGTTCTGCAATGGCCAACACCCCTGACTATCTTCGACAATTCACCAGAAATTTCAAGCTTAGCTATGCTGCTCGTATCAGACGCAATTGCTGTAATTGTTATCTCATCCTCAGTTGTTGCTGATTCTGGGCTAACTGAAATATCTACGGCTGGCGCTTGTTGGTCTCTCGGCACGAACACAAAGTCAGCATTTGTTTCAGAAGGCACACTAACCTTTCTAGCGCCACCCTGTGTCATTTCTCTGTTGAAGAAAGTGCCCTGTGGCTCGCAAAAGGAAGCAAAGCTCTGTAAGACCGGAGTTACGAGAAAGTCGCCGCTACAAAGGTTTTCAAAAATGTAACTATTATGAGATCCAATTTCTGCATACGTTGTTGTTGAGCCCGACTTGCAAACCCATTTGCTGCTGCCAAGCTCAGGTCTCATTGGCAAGAATTCAGCTTCGCAGAGTGACATCTTAAGGGCTTCTCTTGGAAAAGGAAAATCAAGTATTTTTCCGCTTATTGAGTTGAAACAGCCAGATACTACTGGTGTAGGCCTTGTGAATATAACTTTCACTTGAAAGTTCTAGAGACCACTGCTGCCAAAATTTCCTGAATTGTCTTCGGCTTCTGCATAATAGCTTATGCTGCCAGCAGCGTAGGGGCCACCCTCAAAAGTACAATAATAAAACTCACCTTCTTTATCAATTGTGCGTGAGATCATTTTCCCATAGCAGGTTTTTTCTTTTGAACCATTTACAAATATTGAAATGCTAGCGATTCCATTTGTATCCCGTGCTTTTGCAGTAAATGTTACCTATGTTGATGTGTTGACATCCAAAGGCGTATGCTGAACTGACACGCTTGGCGGAGTTTTGTCTTTCACTGGCAATGTATCAGGGCAGCCATCGTTGTCCAGGTAGCCATTGAATGTCTCTTTTTGTTTTGGGCATTGGTCAATTTCGTCTTTTATTCCGTCGCCATCTGTGTCAACTGCGATGGTTGGTGATGGGAGTTCTGCGCATTTTAACCCAGTGGAATCACAACCAGCAGGGCATTTCTCTTGTTTGTAAACGCAGGTTTCCTCTTGCCCAATATAGCCGCCATAATATCTTATGTTGTCTTTGCAGTAATCAGGGCAGTATGAAAAAAAGCAAGCATGCCAGTCTTTAGGGCCTTCTTTTGCAATTATTACCGGTTTTTGCATAAATGTTCCTTGCACCCATATCTCATAGGATGGATAAAACTCCCAAAGGCCCCTGCGCTCTTTTTCTATTTTTGTGGTGGCGTTGAACTTTAAGGTGGAATCTGGTTTCAGTATCGTATTGCCATTTGTGAAGCCAAAGTCAAGTTTTTCTCCACTGGGGTCACGAGTTGCAACGAAAATCCCCTTTGAAGTTAGGTTTATGTCTTCTTTTCTAGCATTCTTAATATTAAAGCTGACAGAAACAGTATAGCCATCGCTTGAGGGCTGGCCACTTACAGATAGATTGCTTAGCTCAAGATTGTCTGCTGATAAATCAGGGCCCGCAAAGACAGGGCAGATAATTTCTGATCTTACAGGCAATGTACATAGAAATAGGAGAAATGTTATTGCATAAAAAATTCTGAATTTTTTCTCTATTATAAAACTCCCGCCCTATGTAACATTCCTAAACAGCTTTTTTAAACCTTGTTGCGCAAAAAATATTTGTTGCAATTTAAGGTGCACTTTATGAGAAACCTTTTTTATGATTTGATTGCTTTGCTTTATTTTCTCATCATCCTTGGCTTAATAGTTGCAAACCTTGACCTTTTCATAGCTCTTACCAATGCTTATCCTTTGCCAATGGGGTTTTTGAAATTTGCTGCGCTTGCTACCTTTGGCGAAATGCTTAAAGTGCGCTTAGCAACCAAGAAATGGGACCTTAAGGATTGGCATTTGAAGCTTATTGTGTGGGGCCTATTTGGAATGTGGTTTGCAATTGTTTTCCCTCTATTTTACGCTGGTGTCAATGCTATAATTTCAAAGGGCCTTTGGCCTGATTTTGGGCCAATATTCACAGCATTTTCAGTAAGCCTTTGGATGAACCTGCTTGCGCTTTATGCATGGCCTATGATGTTGCTTCACGAATATTTTAACAAGGTTATCGAAAAGAAGAGGTTCTTTCCGTTGGTGCAATTTGCCGAAGAGTTAGACAAAAAAGCCTGGTTTAGGGTTATTCCACTTACTATAATATTTTTCTGGGTTCCAGCACACACAATAACATTTATGCTCCCTGAACATTTCCGTGTACTTATGGCAGCCTTGCTTTCAGTTGCACTTGGCTTTTTCCTAACGATAAGAAAAAAATAAAAGGTTAATTTCCAAAACTTTTATATCTTCTTGCGGGGGGTTCGCAATAGCAATTGCCCGTTACATCGAAGAAGCAGAAAAAGATAGTTCCTGGATAAGACGCATGTTTGAACAAGGCCTGAAACTTAAACAGAAATATGGTCCAGAGAATGTTGCTGATTTTTCTATAGGTAATCCAGACCTTGAGCCGCCTGCTGAATTTATAGAGGCGCTGAAAAGGCATGCCTCTGAAAAAGGCATTCATAAGTATATGTCAAATGCCGGCTTTCCGGATGTTAGGGAAAAGGTTGCTGCTTGGCTTCGAAGAAACTATAAAATTGATTTTTCCTATGAGCACATAACTATGACTGTTGGTGCGGCAGGCGCTATGAACATTGTTCTCAAAACCATACTAAACCCTGGCGAAGAAGTAATAATTTTCGAGCCATATTTTTGCGAGTATAAATTCTACGCTGAAAATCATGGTGGAAAGCCAATTGTTGTTGAAACAAAAGATGACTTTGCATTCGATTTTGAAGCGCTTAATGAAAAAATAAGCAAAAAGACAAGGGCTGTTATTGTGAACTCCCCAAACAATCCAACAGGTAGAGTTTACACAGAGCGTGAGCTTAAAGATCTTGCTAAGTTTCTTGAAGACAAGCAAGAAGAACTTGGCTCAGCAATCTATGTTCTATCTGATGAGCCATATAGGGAAATTGTTTTTGATTGCAAGGCACCAAGCATAACCAAGCACTATCAAAATTCATTTATGATATATTCATGGTCAAAGTCATTGGGTGTTGCTGGTGAGCGCATTGGTTATGTCGCAACCAATCCTGAAATAGATGACAAGCGTATACTTGAAAAGTTGGCGTTCTCTACAAGGATACTTGGCTTTGTAAATGCGCCTGCATTGTTGCAAAAAGCTGTTGCCGATGTTCTTGATGTTAAAGTTGATGTAAATATTTATAAAAGGCGCAAGGAACTTATAAGCAAAGGCCTTAAAAAAGCCGGCTATGAATTTTACGAACCGCAAGGTACCTTCTATTTCTTCCCAAAAAGCCCAATTCCAGATGAGGTAAAGTTTATAGAAAAGGCCTCGGAGAAGCTTGTTCTTCTTACCCCGGGTCGTGGCTTTGGAAGAAATGGCTACTTTAGGATTTCCTATACTGTTGATGAAAAAACCATTGAAATTGGTCTTGAGCGTATGCGTGAGCTTATTAGTGGTGTTTAGAATGAAGGAGATTTTGCTTGGTTGTGAAGCAGTGGCTTTGGGTGCACTGCATGCTGGCATTTCTGCAGCATTTTCTTATCCTGGAACGCCAAGTACTGAGATACTAGAATATCTGCAAAACAAAAAGGAAAAATATTCTATAAATGCGGAATGGTGCTCAAACGAAAAGACAGCTTATGAAGCAGCTCTTGGCGTATCTTTTGCAGGTCGCAGGGCTCTTGTTTCAATGAAGCATGTTGGCCTTAATGTTGCAATGGACCCATTTGTGAATTCAGCAATATCTGGTGTGAAAGGTGGCTTAGTTATAGCAGTTGCTGATGACCCTGGTATGCATTCATCGCAGAATGAGCAAGACTCAAGATATTTGGCAGATTTTGCAAAGGTTTTTGTTTTTGAACCTGCTGATGCCCAAGAGGCATATGATATGACAATAAAAGCTTTTGATGTTTCTGAAAAGTTCGGCTTACCAGTGATGATACGTCTTGTTACAAGGGTGTCACACACAAGGGAAGTGGTGACAACCACAGAACCAAGAGCACAGAATAATTTGGATAAGAAGATGCCTTGCAAGGAGTGGGTTCTTTTGCCAGGAAACGCACGTCAGCAGTTCAAAAAGCTTCTTGAAAAGCAAAAAGGCCTTCTTCAGGAATCCGAAGCTAGCGCTTTTAACAAAGTCATAACAAAAAAAGCGTCAAGTTGTGCAGTTTGTTCGGGGGTTGCTTTCAATTACTTTTTCGAGGTTACACTTGGCAAAATGCCATGCTTTAAGGTTTCTACATATCCATTGCCAATTGGTAAAATAAAAAAGTTTGCAAAGTCATTCAAGAAAATCTATGTCTTTGAAGAAGGATATCCGTTCCTTGAAGAAAAGCTTCAATCTTTACTTCCAGGCAAAAAAATCATAGGCAAGTTGTCAGGCGATGTTCAAAGCACAGGGGAGCTTAATTGTGAAATTGTAAAAAAAGCACTTGGCAAAAAATTAGTGCAGGGTAAAAAATTATCAATTGAGTTACCACCGAGGCCTCCACAGCCATGTGTTGGCTGTCCACATGTTGACCTTTACAAAGCGCTTAATGAAGCAAAAGGCTCTGCAGAGGTTATGGTATTCGGTGATATTGGTTGTTACACTCTAGGTGCTCTTGAGCCACTTAAAGCAATTGGGAGTTGCATATGTATGGGTGCTTCTGTGAATAATGCTAGAGGTGCCTCTATTGGTGGAGCAACGCCCGCAGTTGCAATAATAGGAGATTCAACTTTTGCACATAGTGGCATACCCGCTCTTGTAGAGGCAGCTAAACACAATAACAACATGGTTTTAATAATACTTGATAATGGTACTGTTGCTATGACGGGTACACAGGAGACCATGCTTTCAGGTGAGTCTCTTTTACAAATAATTCTTGGTGCCGGTGTTCCAAAAGAGCGAATAAAAATCATAGAGCCATTACCTCAAAATCACAAATTAAATGTTTCTATCATAAGGGAAGCCTTAAATTATAAGGGCCTAACTGTTGTAATATCAAAGAGGGCTTGTATCCAGCTTTTGAAGAGGCGACAATATGGATAAAAACATAATTATTAGTGGTGTTGGTGGCCAAGGAATTTTAACCATAGCAAGGATAATTGTTTCTGCGGCGCAGAAGGAAAATTTTTTATTTAAGCAGGCAGAAATCCATGGAATGAGCCAGCGTGGTGGCGCTGTTTATGTACACCTTCGCATTTCTAAAGGCAAAATTTATTCTCCGATAATTCCAGAAGGTGAGGCTGATCTCATCATTTCAATGGAACCTCTGGAGGCCCTTAGATACTTTTCCTATTTGTGTGTTGACGGCAAAATAGTGTCTTCTATTTGGAAAGTCCCAAACATTTCTTACGATGAAAATTTGGTAATTAATGAACTAAAGCGCTTAAAATCAATATTAATAGATACGAAAACAATTGCTGAAAAAGCTGGAAATTCTCTTGCAGAGAATATGGTAATTCTTGGTGCTTCAAGTTCTCTTTTAGGTCTAAAAAAAGAAAGCATTGAGAAAAGCATAACCGAAACATTCGAATCAAAGCCAACGCTATTAGAAACTAATCTAAAAGCATTTAAACTTGGCGCCGAAAGCCAATAGTTTAAAACTTCCTTTTGTCTATGACCCTTTTTGCTTTTCCTTCAGTTCTTGGTAGTGTGTTAGGTGCTAGGAGGGTTACATCTGCTTTTATCTGTAAAACAGACTGAAGCTTTTCAGATAGTTTCTTTTTAAGCTCTGGTTCTTTTATTTCCTTCTTCGAGTATGCTTCCTCACTCATCTCAACTTGAACTTCAATTGTGTCAAGGTTATCTTTTCTGTCAACTATTATCTGATAATATGGCTCTAAGCCGGGTATCTCCAAAGCAACTGATTCTACCTGCGATGGAAAAACGTTTACTCCACGAATCTTAAGCATGTCATCCGAGCGGCCACTGATGCGTGCTATCCTCGGGTGTGTTCTGCCACACGCACATTTATCAGTATACAATATTGATAGATCCCTTGTTCTATACCTTAAAACTGGGAAACCTTCTTTTGTAACTGTTGTAAAAACGAGCTCTCCTTTTTCTCCTGGAGCTACCGGCTCTAGTGTTTCCGGATCAATAACTTCTACAACGTAGTGGTCATCGTATACATGCAGTCCACATTTTTCTTCACACTCTGCTGCAACACCGGGGCCTATTACCTCAGTTAGTCCGTACATATCAAAAGCGTTTAGGTGTAGGCGTTCTTGTATTTCAGAGCGCATCTTCTCGCTCCATGGCTCTGCACCAAAAAAACCAATCCTTAGTTTAAGCTTTGAAGAATCGACTCCTAAGCGTTTCATTTCATCAGCAATGTAAAGTGCATAGCTTGGAGTGCAACAAAGCACAGTTGTGCCAAAATCTTGCATCAGCATTATTTGTCTTTCAGTGTTCCCTGTCGCAGTAGGAACCACAGTAGCGCCAATCTTTATAGCACCATAATGAAAACCAAGGCCACCAGTGAAAAGCCCATAGCCATATGCATTTTGAACTATGTCATTTGCCGTGACACCTGCTGATGTGTATGCTCGTGCCATTGTTTCACTCCATACGTTTTCAATGTCGTTCTTTGTGTAACCAACCACTATTGGCTTTCCCGTGGTGCCAGAAGAAGCGTGAATTTCCACTATGTCTTTCATTGGTGCCACAAACATTCCAAAAGGATATGTATCTCTTAAGTCATTTTTCACAGTGAAAGGAATCTTTGTGATGTCTTTAAGTGTTTTTATTTGTGACGGTTTAAACCCAGCTTCCCTAAATCGCTTCTTGTAGAAATCTATTTTTGCGCATCTTGCAACTACACTTTTGAGTCTTTTTAGCTGAAGCTTTTCGCGCTCTTTTACTTTCATTGTTTCCATTTTTTTGTTCCAATACACGCCAACACCCCCGAAGTAATGATATTCGGGTAAAAAGTTTTAAAAAATCAGTAGAAGTTTACCCAATAATTTGGACTATAACTTCCCTCCTTCTCGGTTCTCTGTCAAAATCAATCAGCACAATCTGCTGCCAAGTGCCTAAAAGTAGCTTTCTGTTTTGAAAAGGTACTGTTGTAGAAGGCCCTAAAATTGTCGCAAGTATGTGAGAGGCCCCATTTCTGTCATTCCAAGTTTTGTGATGTTGCCAATCCTTATCAAAAGGGGCTATCTTTTGAAAAACCTCTGGAAGATCCTTTAAAAGCCCTGGCTCAAACTCCATTGTAGAAATGCTTGCTGTTGAACCTGGCACAAATACAATCGCAACACCATTTTCAATCTTCGATTCATTTACTGCTTTTTCAACATCTTTTGTTATATCTCTTATGCATATGTCCTTTGTAGTCTCAACAAAAAATCTAATTGTTTTGGAAACCATTCTAGTACTGCCTCTTGTTTAATGTTTTTGCCCTATCTATTAGCTCTTAAATATTATCTGCTCGTCCTATTCCTCTATCACTCTGTAAACTTCACAGCCCTCGCGAGCTTGCTGATCAAGCTTAAGACCTATCTCTTGTCCTTTCTTTGCAACGTCCACATTTTTGTGTTCAATCTGCATGCTCTGCACTGATTGCTCAAATTCAATCCCTTTACCCTTGATCTTTATTTTTTCGCCTTTCTTCAAAGTGCCGCTAAGCTTTACCACTGCCACGTTTATTTTACCAAAGATATGTGTTATTTTCCCCACAAGTTCTTCAGGCAAGTGCCCACCCTATACTATTGTGTACAGTAGTTATTTAAAGCATTGAAGCCCTTCCTTATGGCCTGGCTTTTTTTGTTTGTAGTTTGCTGTTAGGCCTCTTTTGCCTTCTGTGCCACCCTGCCAATCCAAATTGTTGCAACAACAGCAATTATTGTAATAAGCACAGCGTACGCCCAAATACCATATGTTGCTAAGAAATAAAGTGGGCCACCTTCCGCAAACAAGCTTTTTATTGCATCGTTCCAAGCAAGTGCAGCAATAAGTCCAAACGCTGCAGTCATCAAAGCTGATATCTTTTCAATTACCTCTATTTTTTGTCTTTTTTAATTCTTCTTTTGCTGTCAATCAACCACCCCAAAAAAATTTAACAACAGAAATATTTTAATTATGAGTATTTGCTTCAATTTTGCCAAAACTATATAAGAAGCTTTCTATGGCGTATGCTTGCCAAAAGCCTTACAAATTTAACGGCAAACACATAGCAAACCCCTAGCGAGATTATCGCTATTGTATGAAGAGGTGTTTTGTTCTCAATAAAAACAATACCGCGAGGTGAGCTAAGTTGGAGTTTGCCACCTTTTTTCCACAATCCAGTGGCTACTTTGAAGTCATACATGGGGTTTATCAAAAAACCAAATTTTATATCGAAAAATTTTTTTGTAAGTTCATTTGGATGCTTCTTGTAAAGCAGAACATCATCTTGATGATATTTAAGCCGATGCAATGCATATTTGAACATACCAAAAGGGCCGGGTGGTTTTGTTAATTTATGGTCGTGTAAAAAATTTGCTTTTACATGTTTAAATTTGTAACCAAGCTCCAATATTTTAAATGTCAGATCAGTATCTTCTCTGTAATACTTGTAATCTTCGTCGTATCCACCAACTTTAAGCAAAACATCTTTGCGAA
>JAWANJ010000023.1:0-13857 GCA_038895395.1 Candidatus Iainarchaeum sp. | reverse complement strand
GCACTTTCTGATGCTCTTGGTATACATATGTCAGAAGAGTCGGAAAACAAGCACACTGAAAAAGAAATCTGGCAGTCTACAATTTCCACTTTGGTATCAAAGTTTTTCTTTGCCTTGATATTTGCATTCCCGTTGCTGGTTCTTGATCTACATAATGCAATTATAGCAAACATAGTTCTTGGTTTATCACTTCTAACAGTTTTTAGTTACCAGCTTGCAAAAGAACAAAATAAAAAGCCAACCAGAGTAATTATAGAGCACTTGGCTATAGCGATTGTAGTTATAGTTTTAACTAGGATTTTAGGCAGCTTTATCAATAGTTGGCTTAGTTAAACCAAATATTTAAATTCATTACTGTTGTTTTTAGGTTTATGAATATAAAAGAAGTACGTTTTCACGGTCGTGGTGGTCAAGGAGCAGTAACAAGCAGCCAAGTGCTTGCAGTTGCTGCTTTTTATGATGGCAAATATTGTCAAGCTTTTCCAAGTTTTGGAGTTGAAAGACGAGGTGCGCCTGTTGAGGCATTCACTAGAATATCTGACAAGCCAATCCATATAAGGAATCATGTTTATGAGCCTGATTTTGTTGTTGTTTTAGAACCAACATTGGTTGATTGTGTGGATGTAGACAAAGGGCTAAAAAAGAACGGAGTTATAATAATAAACACGAACAAAAGCCCAGAAGAATTCAAGAACAAAGTTAAGGGAAAAGTTGTAACTGTTGACATGACAAAAACAGCAATGGAAATAATAGGCAAACCATTCGTAAACATAATTGCGCTTGGTGCCTTTGCCGCAATCACAGGTGAGGTTAAATTAGAAAGTGTCTTCAAAGCTATAGACCAGGAATTTTCTCACAAAAGAGATATTGGAGAGCTTAATAAAAAAGCAGCAGAAGCTCTTTATAGAAAGGTTAAGGGTGTCTAAATGCTAAAAAGCACTTGTGGAAAAGATGGTTTAAAATTTACTATTGGAGCAGTAATAAGGGAGCCTGGATCAACAATCAAAAATAAGACAGGTGGCTGGAGATCTTTTAGACCCATCATTGATAAAAACAAATGTGTAAAATGCGGTACTTGCTGGGCCTTCTGCCCAGATAATTCGATAAAGAAAAATTCTGACGGCACATTTAGTATAGATTACGAATATTGTAAAGGCTGTGGCATATGTGCAAACGAATGCCCGCTTAAAGCGATAATGATGGAGCCAGAAAGCAAGTAGTGAACCTATTAGGGGTGTTCTTCAATGGTGGAGATGGTTGTTGAAGCTAGCAAGGCAATAGCTCTCACTGCAAAACTTTGTAGACCAAGGGTAATTCCAATGTATCCAATAACACCGCAAACACACATAGTAGAGAATATTGCTGAATTAATAAACAATGGTGAGTTTGACGCAGAGATGATACACGCTGAGTCTGAGCATAGTGCATGTTCTGCACTAATGGGAGCTCAGGCTGCAGGCCTAAGAACTTTTAGTGCAACAGCTTCACAGGGTTTAGCTTTAATGTTTGAAGTTTTGCCAATAGTATCAGGGAACAGATTACCTTGTGTTATGACTGTAGCAAATAGAGCTTTAAGCGCTCCAATAAACATATGGGGGGATCACAGTGATGCTGTTTCAGTAAGGGATCTTGGTTGGATACAACTTTACGTAGAATCTACACAGGAAGCAGTAGACACGTTAATTCAATTGTATAAGATTTGTGAAAACAAAGATGTTTTGCTTCCAGGCATGCTTTGCATAGATGGTTTTACTTTAAGCCATGTATACGAACGTGCTTTTATCCCAGAGCAAAAAGATGTTGACGAATTTTTGCCACCATACGAACCCCATGTTGTTCTTGATCCAGAAAGGCCTGCAACTATGGGTCCAATAGCGTTCCCAAATTCATATATGGAATTCAAAAAGATGCAGCAAGAAGCAATGGTAAATGCAATCAAGGTCATAGAAAAAACAAACAAAGAATTTGGAAAAAAATTTGGACGAAGATATGGAAATGGGCTAATAGAAACCTACAGAATGGAAGACGCAAAGTATGCAGTTGTTGGAATGGGCACACTTATTAGTACTGCAAGAACAGTTGTAGACAAACTGCGCAGTAAAAAGGAGAAGGTAGGTCTTGTAAAAATTAAATCTTTAAGACCATTTCCTGCAAACCTATTGAGAAAAACTTTAGAAAATTTGAAGGTGGTTGCTGTTATAGATAGGCATATTTCGCTTGGCTATGAAGGACCTTTGTTCACTGACCTAAGATCTGCCTTGTATGGTTCTGATCTTAAGATTGCAAGTTATATTGCTGGTTTAGGTGGTAGAGACATCACTGCAAAGCACATTGAAAAAGTTTTCATGGATATGAAGAAAGGTAAATATGGGGGCTGGCTTCTATGATTAGAGGTTGTCCTGAAGAAGAATATTTTGCTTCTGGGCATAGAGCATGTGCTGGCTGTGGTTCAGCTATTGCTATAAGACATATCACCAAAGCAGCTGGAAAGAACACGATAATTGTTCAATCAACTGGATGCATGGAAGTTGTTAGCACACCGTATCCAGAAACGGCGTGGATGTTACCTTACATTCACAGCGCATTCGAAAACAATGCAGCTGTGGCTTCAGGCATAGAAAGGGCGCTTAAAGTGCTTGGCAAGAAGTATAACATAATAGTTTTTGGAGGAGATGGAGCTACTTTTGACATTGGTTTTGGAGCATTAAGTGGTGCAATTGAGAGAAGGCATAATTTTCTGTATGTTTGCAATGATAACGATGCTTACATGAACACTGGCATACAAAGAAGTGGGGCTACACCAAAATATGCACACACCACAACAAGCCCTGCTGGCAAAGTAGTTCCGGGAAAGACGGAATTCAAAAAACCTTTGCCTTTCATAATTGCTGCCCATGGGGCACCATATGTTGCAACAGCAAGCATTCATGATCTAAACGATTTGTATGCGAAGGTTAAGAAAGGCCTTTCCATAGAAGGCCCTTGCTACCTGCAAGTATACTGCCCTTGTGTTCCTGGATGGGGTTACGATCCTGCAAAAACTGTTGAGATAGCAAGATTGGCTGTCGAAACCAGATATTATCCATTATACGAGATTGAACATGGTTTGTTAAGGATAACCCATAAACCCAAAGAAGAAAAACCACTAGAGCAATATTTAAAGATGCAAGCAAGGTTTAAACATTTAACCAGTGAACAAATAAAGGATATTCAAAATGTTGTTGACAATGAATGGAAGCGACTAATACAAATCGAAGAGATGAAGTTCAAGTTCTACTAAGTTTGTTTTGTCTTTCGAAATCTTCTTTGAGTATTGCAAACAGCTGTTCATTTTTAAATATCTTACCAACAAGTCTTGCTTCTCTTGCCGTGCCTTCGTAAGTGAAACCACATTTTTCAAGTACTCTTCTTGATGCAGCATTGTCTTCTAAAACTTTTGCGTATATTCTGTGAAGCTTTAACCTTTTGAAACCAAATTTAAGAATTGATAAAACAGCTTCGCTCATTATTCCTTTGCCCCTATATTTTTTGCCAAGCCAATAGCCCAATGCAGCATTCTTGTTTTTGTAGTCAACTTTGTAAAGCTCTACTACTCCAATTGCTTTTTCAGAACCCTTTAAGTCTATAACAAAAGTGAATCTTCTATGTTTTTTTAGCTCATATCTTGCTCTTCTGACAAAGCTTTCAGCTCTTTGGGTTAAAACTCTGCTTTGCGGATCTTTGAGGCTTTTTGCATTTTTTTGAATGTTTGGAACATCACTTATTTTTGGAGGTCTTATTAGGACTCTTTCACCCTCTAGAAAAAGCAATTTTTTCATAGATTAGATATCCAGACAAAAAATATTTTAACTGTTCTGGGGATAACATCTTAAAAAGAAGTGAAGTTATGCCAAAAAGAAGGCTCAACAATCCAAGACCAAATCGTTTTGACCCAAAAAAGATAAGGGAATGGCTTAACAAAACAGGTGTAACAAGAGACATTGAAAGACATGCGAAGAAAGTTGCTGCTAGACCAAAAATAAATCTGCAAAATATGAAAAATCCTGTCGAAGGTGTTGCAAATCTTATACTTGCTCAAGGCATAAAGTGGCCTATTGAAAGAGAAATTGCTAAACCAAAAAGGCCTGGTGAATACTTCTATGACACTTCTTTGGTTAGAAACGATTTGAGAAGAATAAGGTTGTTTGTAAGAACAGCATTAGAAGAAGTTCCACCAAAAGAAAGAGCTCAATTCTTGAGAAATTTGAGGGATTTTGCCAAAGTGCAGCACATAAAAGAGAAAGAACTGTATGCTTCAGCCAAAATTCCAAGGGATGCTACTTTGCATGAAAGGAGAGCCAACATTTTAATTGGCATAGCAAATGTATGCGAAAGGATGTTAAGGTTTTTTTCAAAGGCTTGAAAAAACAAACAACTTTTTAGGTTAAAGTTTATCAAGGTGTATGCGGCTTACAGCAGGCCCTATGCTTTTGTTATATTTTGAACTTTTTCTCTTGTTGTAAGGCACCTCACAGCTGCTTGTTAATGTTTCAAAGGTTAGTCTGCATATCTTCATACCTGGCCAAAGCTGTACAGGGACCCTTGCTATGTTTGTCATTTCAAGCGTGATTGTGCCTTCAAATCCAGGGTCTATGCTACCAGCAGTAGAGTGCACTATTATACCCAATCGCCCAAGAGATGATCTTCCATCGAGTCTAGCCATTATATCTGAAGGCAATTTAACGTATTCTTTTGTAACAGCCAGTGCAAATTCATTTGGATGAATTACAAATGGTTTTCCTTTAGGTACTTTTATTAGCTCCGTCATCTCTTCAGTTATGCCTTTATTTGTATCTATGTGAGTTACTTCACTATGGCGAAAAACTCGAAAAACATTACCCAAAGTAAGGTCTACACTTGCAGGCCCTATATTATCTTTTGAAAGGCCTTTTATCACTATGTGTTTTTCACGCAAAGCTTTTTTTATGTCTCCGTCGCTTAAAACAGCCATAACAATCACTTTATTATGTTGGAATAAAAAATATTAAATGACTACTGTTTATTTCTGAGAATTTTTAATATATTTTTTTTAAATTCACCAAATTTTGCACGAGGTATCTTAGCTGCTGCAGCTGGCACATGGCCACCTGCGGTTGCTCCTTTTATACCACTGATTGCGTTTTCTAATAATGAGTTCATTTGAATTTTAAAGTCTTGCCTTCTTGCTGAAACTCTTATGAAGTCATCACCAAGGTCTTCAGCGATTATAATAGTCTTGTTTGGAAACTCTTTTGTAAGAGAGTCGATCAGCATTGATTTTATCCTATATTTTGGTCTTATTTTAAGGTAGTAAAGTTCAATGTCTTCATAGTATTCTGCATTTTTATAAAATTTGTTCTTCCAAAACTCAAGTTCTTTGATAGCTTTTTTTCTCAAGGCATCGAATTCACTATTTAACACATCTTTGGGTACTGAAATCTTAAAAAGTTCGAAAAGTTTAGGAAAAGCATCTGGTGAAACTACTTGAACTGCATTTATTATTTCAGATATAATTTTTAATTCATCAACCGAAACTTCGGCTCTTTTTGCTGCTTTGTCAACAAAAGTCTTCCACTGATTGTAACTGAAATCTCCAATTATACCAACAGCTGCAATCCAGGCAAATGAGTCAATATTTACAACACAAGAACAAAGATCAAAGCAAAGCTTACTAGCAGGATAGCTGCTTGGTTCTATAGAGCTTAAAAACTGTGGTTTAACCAGGATTGTTTTTTTTGAGTTAACATCATTATAGAGCTTGTGGTGATCTAATATTAAAACATATGAGGATTTTTCTAATTTTTTTATTAGATTTAGCTCAGAATCAACCGAAAGATCAAGAATAACCACATTTGAAAGTTTTTTCTCACAAATTTTTTTGCTCAATGAGTCTGGACTTTCAATTGCAACTGCTTCAATTGTTTCTGCCCCAAGCTTTTCAACTGTTTTAGAAAAAATTACCGCAGAGCAAAAACCATCTGTATCACTATGATAAAACAAACTGAAACCTGAAAAAGATTTTAAAAAGTTTTTAAACCTTTTTATATGCTTTAAGTCCATAAAAAACCACTAAAAGAGTTTAAAAAAGCAAAATGAATTTTTAAAATCTTTTTTTATTTATCTTTGGGCCCCCATCTAAATTTAAAACATGTAAACTATTAAATTTAGATATTATTAGAGGGTGGTTGGGGTGCCAGAGATAGGCTTAGTTGATGCTTTTATTGTGCTAAAGATACTTTCTAATTTCCTAAGGTTTTTAGGCGTAGTGCTAATTATACCAGCCATCATAGCAATTTACTATGGTGAGATCTTTTATGCAGAGGTATTTTTGTACATGGCACTTATACTAACAGTATCTTTTTCGATTTCTTATTTTTTGTTAGGAAAAAAAGAAACAAAAATTAAACACGCAATTGTAGCGATTGCATTGGGGTGGTTTGTGGTTGGTGCAGTAAGTATGATCCCTTTTGTTATATGGGGAATGGATCCTGTGGATGCTTATTTTGAAAGCATATCTGGTTGGAGCACTACTGGCCTAACAATGATTGAAAAACCCGAGGTATTACCATATTCGCTTAATTTTTGGCGTGGCTTCATACAGTGGCTTGGTGGATTTGGTATAGTCATATTGGCATTAATGTTTTATGAAAGACCAAAAACAGCGCAAGAGCTTTTTAGGGCTGAAGGTCGTTCTGAGGATTTCTACATAAATTTTTCTAAGATCGCAAGGCTCATAGTAGGCATATACACCTTCTATACTCTACTTGGCATAATATTATTTCTCCTCTCAGGCATGGCTCTTTTTGACGCCACCGTGCATGCTTTTACCACAATTGCCACTGGTGGTTTCTCAACAAGGAGTGAAGGTCTTGGATCATTTGGATTACGTGCGATGGTTTCTGCAGTAATCATAATGTTAGCGGGGGGGATAAGCTTTGTGTCGCATCGCGAGTTACTTAAGGGAAACTTTTGTGGTTTCTTTTCCAATCCAGAAATCAAGTTAATGTTTGCCATTCTTTTTTCCTTTACTGTTCTGATATTTTTCTCATCTCTTACCCCTGGAATTTTTTATGCTCAATTTTTTTATGCGGTTTCTGCACTGACAGGCACCGGAGCTACTGCTGACATAACAATAACACAATTACAAAGCTTTACAATATTTGTAATAATTTTACTTATGATTTCTGGAGCTTGTTATGGCTCTACAGCGGGTGCTATAAAACTTTGGCGAACTCTTATAGCCTTTAAGGTTGTCAGGCGAGAGATATACAGGGCTTTATTACCACAACAAGCAGTTATACCTTTAAGGGTTGGCAACAAGGTTCTTTCAGATGAAAACGCACTAAATGCCCTTGCATATATTGCACTTTATGTGGCTTTGTTGTTAGGTGGAAGTATTTTATTTATGTTAGCAGGATATACTGCCAAAGAGTCGATATTTTTAGTTGCTTCTGCCCAAGGAAACGTCGGCCTAAACATAATTAGTGGACAAGCGTGGTTTAACATGAATTGGGTTTTAAAAATCTTGCTTTGTTTCCATATGATATTAGGAAGAATGGAGATAATTCCGTTTCTTATACTTCTAAGAAGTTTTGGTGTAATAAGAAGGGTTTAGGTGATATTTTTGATAAAAATTGTGATAGCTGGAGATACTACCTTTGCCATTGAACTGGCGAAACTCTCAATAAAGAGGGGTGACAGCAAAGTTTTTCTGGTTATAAGGGACAGAGAAAAGGCCATAAGCGTGGGATCAGAGATAAATGCAATTGTTGTCAACGGAGATGCGACCAATGTAAAAACTCTTGACGAACTCGACCTCAAAACATGTGATTATTTTGTAGCAGCAACAGAAAGTGAAAAAGCAAACGTGCTCTCGGCTTTATATGCAAAAAATGCAGGTGCAAAAAATATATTTATAAGAATTGAAAAACCAGAAGCTGAAGAACTGATGAAAAAACTTGGATTTAAACCGATAAACCCAGATGTTTTTGCAGCTAGGTATGCTGAACTTATGGTAACAAGACCTGCGGTGGCTGATCTAGTTACCCCGGGTATTGGTGAATATGACATGATCGAAGTTCCTGCCAAGGAAACAAAATTAGTAAACAAAAAGATTGGCGTTGCCTACGGAAAAAATTTTGCAGTAATAGCAACATACTTGGACGGTAATTACAATTTCTCAAAGGAAAAAAAGATTGAACCAAATGAGACACTTATCGTGCTTGTCTCCGCAGGAAAAGAAAAAGAGGCTGAAAGAGAATTTATGTAAAAAATTTATTTAATTTTGTAACTTTTATGCCAATATTTTTTAATTGATACTGGGTTTATTTATTAGAGGTGGCAGTATGGTCTGTTCTTACAAAAATTCAAAGGGAGAAACATATTATCTTCACCAAAGAGGTAAACTCTATTTTTTTAGCAGAAAGGCTGAAGGTGCTATAGATCTGCCACCAGGATATGAAATAGTTGAAAATACAAGCACAGGACTACCCATGATAAAGAAAAAATGAATGCTGGTTTTATTATGAGCAACCACAACATCAAACTTTTCAACCAAACTGTAAAGCGTTACAAAGGAGCTTTAAAAGGATTGAAGGGAAATGTGTTGATTTTTGGAAGTAGGGTTAACAGAGAATCTTTTTTTTCTATAGCACCTCTTAGCAAAGCGTTACACGAAAAGGGGCTAGATGTTCATGCTAGAATATGCTACCATGGAAAAGATAGAAATCTTGACATAATGAAAATGTTATGGAATATTCATGAAAATAACAACTCAAGAAAAAACACACTATTGAACGAGTTTATCTCTTTTGTTGAGAAAAAGAAAAATGGTCGGGGTTTCTCTAGGATTTTCAGGAGACCAACGTTTGTCATAGAAATGAGCAACGATGGTTTTATTTTAAATGGGATAAAAAGAATGCCGTACATTTCAAATTGGTTTAGAAGATATGACGAGGAAAAAATGAATGAAACATGCTATAAGATTGTTCAAGAGTGTTATGCCTTAAAGAAAAACGAAAATTTTTCAATAGGTTTTGTTCTTGTACCAAGCGAAAAGATGCTAAAGTTACCCTTGCCAGATTATATCGATAGCTTTGCTATCGCATATCACATGGCAGAAATGGCTTCAAAAAAATGCAAAAACGTGATGATGTCATCAAGCACTGAAAGAGAGTCAAAGCTTGACTTTCCTGAGCCAATATCGGAGCTATCTATAACTTTAGGCGCATGTGAATATGAAAAAAATATAAAGGAAAAACCATTTGAGATTTTTAAAAGATTATCAAAGACGTTAGAGATAGACAAGTGGCATTACAGTGATGCATCATTTGGAATTGTTGGAAGTGGCTACCATGGAAAGCACATTTTTGGACTTGCTGTTGGTTATCCATCACCAGACAGAAAAACCAGATGGGCTTCGCCAAGTCATATGTACTTGAAACCAGCATGGAATGAACAAAGCAAGATTGATAAGAGACCACCCAAGACTAGAGTCCAAATAACAGAAACAATACCCCTCGAAGAGTTCATCCAAACTTGTAATGTTGACTATAAAAAAATGAGACAGAGAAACATCAAAATTAAGAGAATAATAGAGCAAAGCAAAAAGATTTTCGTAGAAAGCACTGCAAAAATCGATCAAGGCACAAACCTGGTTATTGAACTAGTAAATAAAAACGGAAAGGTGATTGTACAGCGCAGTGATTCCGATACAAGGAGCAAAATAGACAGAGAAACTTTAAAGAAATTAGGCATTGTTGCAGGCATGTATGACAATCTGCCCGGCGGTGAAGTTTTCTTTACACCAAAAGAAATCCAGGGTACAGCGGTTGGGGATGTGGTTATAAACATAGACAAAAGTTACACTCTAAGCCCAGAAAACCCTTTAGTGGTGACCTTTTCTGGAAATCGTTGGTTCATTGCCAAAGCACCAAAAGAAGTTAAAAAGAGGATTGAAAAAGAGCTAAAAGACTCAAAGAAGCTAATAAAAATGTATGAAAAAAGCAGGTCCCTGCCAAGCAAGATAGTCAAACGCTATAAGAAAAACTTCTATGGTGTAGGAGAATTTGCCATAAATACAAACCCAGCTGCAAAGCTTTCAAGATATTTAATAGTTAACGAAAAGCTTGCCAACATGATACACATTGCACTTGGTTCTGGTTTTGAGCCGGGTACAGAAACAGTTTATCACTGGGATTTTGTCATTGACGTACCAAGGCAAAAGATAAACATAAAGGCCTTAACAGTATCTGGAAAAGAATTATACATAATAAAAAATGGCTCTTTTGTTGTATGAGTGATTTGCCATATGCAAAGCAAAGTTATAACACAACTAAGAAGAAGACAAAAGGAGCTTTTTCGTAATGTTAATGTTGATGTTTTTTTTATCCCAAACTTTTCAAATGATATTTCCTTTTGCTATTTTACTGACCTACCGCTTGGAATGTTTACATATAATTCCCTTATAATGGAAAGCAACGGGAAAAGAACTTTGCTAAGCAATGCACTTCAAGACACGCTTCTAAAAAAGCTAGCGAAAAAATGTGACTTCAAGGTAGTAAATACAAGAAAAGTTGGATACTGGAAAACTGTAAAAAGATACCTTAACAAAAAAAGAGTTGGAGTAAATTATGCGGAAATTAGTTTGGCCCTCTTTAACAATATAAAAAAAGAAACAAAAGCAAATTTGGTTGACATAGGGAAAGATGTCAGCAAGCTAAGAGAAAAAAAAGATAAAGAAGAACAAAGAAGACTAAAGATTGCTGCCAGAAAGATAAGCTCGATTATTGAAAATGTACCAAACCTAGTTAAAAGAAACATTTCTGAAAGAGAGCTTTCAAACAAAATAGATTTAGAGATAAGGAACATTGGTCTTGAACCCGCATTTCAAACGATTGTTGCTTCTGCTAATAATGCTGCGACTCCACATCACATTCCAGGAAACATGAAGTTAAAAAAAGGGTTTTTGATCGTGGATGCTGGTGTTCGCTACAAAAATTACTGTTCGGACATAAGTAGAACATTTTACTTAGGAAAAGCAAAAGAAAATCACAAAAAACTATATGAAACAGTTCTTTCTGCAAAAAGCCTAGCTGAAGATACTATATCTTCAGGAGATGATGCAGCCAGCACTTTCAAGGTTGTAGAAAATTTCTTGAATAAAAGAGGTTTTAAACTCTTACATGCGTTGGGCCATGGTCTTGGTCTTGAAATACACGATGTTCCTGGCAGAATAAGCAGAGATAGCAAGTTTAAGTTTGTAGATGGTTTGTGTTTCACATTAGAGCCGGCGATTTATGGATCGTTTGGAGGAATTCGCATCGAGAACGACTATTTGATTAAAGATGGCAAGCCGAAAAAAATTTCAAATGCTACGGAAACACTCCAGCAAATTAGCCTAAATTAATTTTAATTATAAAATAGTGGTTTTGTTGAGCTAAAATTTGTTTGTTTTGCCTTTTCTAGAGCGTTCCACAAAAAACTTTAAAATTCTGCTAGAATAAAGAAGCAAAAGTGAAGCCAAAGTTGCAAAGGAAGCCAAAACATACTCACCTATACCAACTGCTATCCCTATGGCTGCCACAACCCATATGCTAGTTGCAGTCGTGATTCCTCGGCGTTTTGTCCCAGAACCAAAAATTGCACCACCGCCTAAGAAACCAACACCTGTGACAATACCGGCAGCCACTCTGGAAGGATCCGCAGCACCTGAAAAGCCAACTGAAGCAATGGTAAAAAGACACGAACCAAGACAAACAAGAGCATAGGTGCGAACACCAGCAGGCTTGCGCTTGCTTTCTCTTTCGAGACCTATCAACATACCAAATACTGTTGCTATTAAAAGCTTGATTATTCCTTCAATTTCAGCAGCCAACAAAATATTCACCCAAGCAATGTATTACTTTAATGGAAAGAAAGCCTTTTAATAATTTAATAACCTTTTTACTTTAAGGGACTTTTATGGAAATAGGAAGCATTGAACTTACTTGGTTGGGACATGCTGGATTTAGAATTAAAGGAGAGGGCCTTGTTATTTACATAGACCCTTTTCAAATAGATGAGCCGATAAGTGAAGAGGAAAAAGCAGACATAATATTGATAACGCACGATCATTACGATCACTGTTCTCCTAAAGATATTCAAAAAATTAGCAAGGATAAAACTCAGATTGTATGCAACAAAACTACTGCAAGCAAACTCAAAACAAAAACCACTGTAATTTCTACAAATGAGGAAAAGAATATTCTTGGAGTCAAAATAAAGGCGGTTCCTGCTTATAATATTGGAAAATCGTTCCATCCAAAAGATAGCGGAGTTGGTTTTGTAATAGAAATTAGTGGAAAGAGGATATACCATGCTGGCGATACTGATCTAATTCCTGAAATGCACGATCTCAAAAACATCGATGTAGCGCTTTTGCCTGTTGGCGGCACTTACACAATGAATGCAGAAGAAGCTACTAGAGCAGCGGAGATAATAAAACCTAAGCTGGCAATACCTATGCATTATGGATCAATTGTAGGCACTAGAAAGGATGCTCAACTTTTTAAGGAGCTTTATTCTGGACATGCTCAAATTCTAAATAAAAATCAGTGATAATATAATGCACTACAAGATCAACCCGTTAAATGCTGAGGAGAGCATATTTTCTAACATAGATTCGTTAGAACCAGATTTTGTCCCTAGAATTTTGCCATTTAGAGAAAATGAACAGAAAGAGATCGCACTTGCATTAGAACCCTTGCTTTTTGGCGTACCAGCCAGGAATCTTTTCATATATGGCAAAAGTGGCATTGGAAAGACACATGCTGTGCTCAGAGTTGTCGAAGATTTCGTAGAGCAGAATGTAAAGGCATTTGTGATCAATTGTTGGATAAATTCAAGCTCGGAATCAGTCATACGTGAAATCGCGAGGCAATTAAATATTCATGTTGAACCGGACATAAATAAAATAAAAGCACGAATAACAGGCCCTTGCATTTTTGTTTTTGATGAGATTGACCGTGCAAATGATTTTGGGTTTCTTTATACATTTGCTGAAGAAATAAAAAACAAAAGTATAATCATGATATCCAACAAAAAGGATTTTTTCGCTACTCTTGACGAGAGGATAAGATCAAGGCTAATGCCAGAGCAAATAGAGTTTAGACCATACTCAGAAAAAGAGATTGCTGCCATACTTGCAGAGCGTAGGAAATATGCTTTTTATGAAGGAACCTGGCACAAGGATGCTATAGCTTTGTTGGAAAGAAAAACTATAGAAAAAGGAGATTTGAGGTTTGGCATTGCTTTAATGAAACATGCTGGCCTTAAAGCAGACAGAGAAGGAAGTGCCGTTGTATTTGAAAGGCATGTTTCAATGACATTGCAAAGATTAGATTGATTGTTTTGTGTTTTGATTTGTCTCTTGGTTTGTCTCTTGAGCTTTGTTGTTTTCAGCTATTTTTATCTCTCCAAAACATTGTTTGAACTTTTCAGTGGTCCTCAATACATAAGTCCTGCCTTGGCGCTCCCTTTCAATATATTGTTTTTCCAGCAGGAATTTTATGTGCTCATAAGCCTTATTATTTCTGTATCTCACTACAAGTGATTGTTTTATTGGTTCCTTTACAGCAATCAAAGCCAGAGTACGCTGTATACTTTTATTTATCTCAGCCGTTGCTGCAAGGTGCCTTACTTTGCTAAGATATTCTGGCTTAACCCTCATCTGATATGTGCCATCCAAACAGCATATCTCTACACCTGAGTCACGTTTTTTGTATTCTTCAGAAAGCTCAGCTAGCATTTTCTCAACAACATGTGGATGCTTTATGTTAAGCAGTTTTGCTAATTCCTCAA
>JAWANJ010000022.1:0-13919 GCA_038895395.1 Candidatus Iainarchaeum sp. | reverse complement strand
GCTGAGCCTTCATTACCTGCTTTGTCTATGGCAACAGCCTTTAGGCTATAACCACCTTTTGGAACATTTGAAGTATCCCAACTTGCAACCCAATATGTACCATCTTCTGAAGCTTTTGTTACTGTGGCTATTTTGTTTCCATCATAGTAAAAAGAAACACTTTCAAGCCTTGTAGATGGCTCATCCAGTTTTACTTTCAATGTGTAAGTGCCACTTAAATTTTCTCCGGGACTTGGGTTTAACCACGTAACTTTCGGTTCCTTTGTGTCAATTTCAAACGACTCTATAGTTTCTTCTAGATTATATGCGAGAACTTTTATTTTGGCTATGCCATCATCTCCGCTTTCTACATAGAAATTTGCAGTAAAATCGTCATCTGTAATTGGTCCTTTTATTTTTATCCAGCTCGAGTCAGTGGCTTTCTTTATGTATACATATGCATCTATCAATTCTTCTGTAGCTCTTATTCTGACACTATGACTTCCTTTGCTTATATAGGGAGGTACGTCTATAACTATGCTCAACGATTTTGTTGTTATGCTGACGCTGGCTGGATCACTTGCATTGCCAGCGTTGTCAAAAGCAATTACCTTATAATAATACTTTATGCCAGCCTTTGTTTGTGTATCAGTCCATGTTGTATCTACAAGAATCGCACGTCTGTTGTTTTCATCTACGTTGAAATCACTAGAAGTACCTCTGTAAATCCTATATTCTTTTATACCACTTTTGTTGTCTGTTGAAGCTTCCCATGTAAGCCTAACGTATCCATTTCTTTCAAGTGATGCTTCAAGATTTTTTGGACTGCTTGGTTTTGTGAAATCTATCTTTACAGTAAAGGTTCCAATATTGCCACAATTTCCGTTAGATACGCAAGCACGAACCTTTAGATAATAAATGCCCTCTTTTAAATCGTTTACATCAAAAAGTCTGTTTACACAATAAGTGTTTGTATCTATAGTTTGGTCAGGCTCTTTACTTGCGTTTGTATCCCAAGTACAGGAATAGCCAGAAGCACCAGCAACGCTGCTCCAAGTTATTACTGCATTTCTATCTTTGCTCCATGTGTTATTTGAATGTGTAGTTGAGGAAAACTCAGGTGCAGGCAACAGTTGCCTTTGTGCTGGTCTTGTTCTATTGCAGTCAGAAAGCTCACTTTCGTTACCTGTGTAATCTACTGCTGAAATTCTTATATAATAGTTGAGGTCACTGTTTAGATCCTGTAAAACATAGTTTGTCTGTTTTGTAAATCCAGCAAATATGCCTGTTTGTTTTGTGAAATTGCAATCAGTTGTTTTGTAATATATTCTGTAACCATTTATGTCGTACTCCTTATTAGCAAACCACGTAAGAGCTATTGAAGCTGGTCCTGGGAACCCAACCAAGCCAGCAGGGCTTTCAGGTGGTGTAGTATCAGAATAGTTCAACCTAAAATTACAAGTAGTAAAATTGGATAATTCTGTTGGGCTTTCTGCTCTATCATAGGCCTTTATCGTAACATCATAGGTGCCATTTCTGTCAATCGCTTGTTCGTTGTAGTCGCACGAGTAGCTTAAACTATTGTTTGTGGTTGAACAAAATAATGAGAATAAGAAATTACTATCCCTTTGAGCACCAGTTATCTCTACAACTACACGTGAAACCCCGCTATCAAAGTCGTTAACATCAAACCTTATTCTATTAACATTGCTACTAACATTTCCGTCGCAACTAATATTAGGTTCTAAAACTGTTATTTGTGGTTCGGTATTGTCAGCGTAAAAAACATCGCTTGAGATCTTGTTAAAATCTTTTATTTCGCTTCCTTCTATTTCGTAAAAATTTAAATCAAAGTAATATCTGCCATCTGGCACTGATGGAAAAAGTACTCTAACCCTGCAGTTTACACTTGAAGCAAAGTTGTTGCTAGGACAATAGCCAGCATTTACATCAGATAAGTTATAATCGCCCAAAAAATTCTGAAAACTCTCCTTGATGGTGCTGTAGTAGACTTCTACCCTAAGTTCCTTACCAGCAATGCCATTTACATCCTCGTCTGTAACAGAAAAATCAATTATCTGAGCACCACTTTTCAAATATTTTCCAGCACTTGGATAAGTTACTGTAGCAGTTGGTGCTACAGAAAAAGCAAATAAAAACAGCACGCTGAACATCAAAAAGAAGCTAAATAACCTAAAAAATCTAATATTTTGAAACATAAAATTATCACCTTCACGGAGTGAATATGTTAAATCTTGTTGCTATACCTAAATCTCACCTAAAAATATTTTTAATACTTTTTAAATTGTGTTTATTATAGATAACATGTTGGGTGTGCTTGGGGGTACTGTTTTTCTTAAAAATAACCTTCTTAAATTAGAAGAAGAAAAAAAGATAAAGACTGTTTATGGAACTGTAATTGCAAATCTTGGTGAAGGTTTTGTTTTTATTCAGCGTCATGGAAAAGACAATGTACCTCCCCACAAAACCAACCATTATGCAAACATACTGGCGTTGAAAAAGCTTGGCGTTTCTGAGGTTTTAGGTGTAAACTCAGTTGGCAGCCTTAAGTATCGCATAAAACCGGGTTCTCTTGTGGTTCCACATGATTATATGCAATTTTTTCCAAAGACTTACTTTGATAACAAAATGGTTTGCATTGTTCCAAAGCTATGTGATTCACTCAGAAAAAAAATCATATCAGCTTGTGAACAGCTTGGCCAAAGAGTGGTTAAAAGAGCAATTTACTTTCAAACTATAGGACCTAGGCTAGAAACTGTGGCAGAAGTAAAATTCATAAGACACTTTGCAGATATTGTTGGCATGACACTTGCTGATGAAGCTACGCTAGCTCAAGAGCAAGGTCTTTGTTATGCAAGCATTTGTACTGTTGATAACTATGCACACGGTATTTCAAAACAATTAACATATGAAGAAATTGTCGAGAATGCTTCTAAAAAAGCAAGGATCATTTCGGATGTCATAGCACTGATGGTGAAAAGCTGATGACTATTTTTATAAAAGATGTAATTCTTCCAAGCAATAAACGTGCAAATATTTTGATTGAAGAAAATTTAATAACTGATGTTGGCAAAACGGCTAGAGACAAAAGCGATGTTGTGATTGATGGAAGAGAGCTCGCAGCAATTCCTGGGTTTTTTAATATGCACACACACGCTCCAATGTCTTTACTAAAAGGCTTTGCAGATGACTTTGATTTGCACACATGGCTTACAAAGCATATCTTTCCGGTTGAAGCAAGGATGAAGCCCAAAGATATTTACTACGGAACAATGCTTGCTTGTGCAGAAATGATACGCTCTGGAACCACGTGTTTCAATGATATGTATTTTTTTGAAGAAGAGACTGCAAAAGCTGCAAGCAAAGCAGGTATGAGGGCAATTATAAGCAAAGTAATAACATCAGAATTCAAAGAAGATGCTGTTCGAAAAGCAATCGATAAACTCAAGAGATATGAAAACATTATCCCTGCTTTGGGACCACATGCAATATATACCACCACACCAGAAGTTCTTAAAGGAGTTAAAGACTTGTCTGATGAACTTTCATTACCTATACACTTTCATCTTAGTGAAACACAAAAAGAGGTTAAGGACTGTATCAAGAAAAGAAAGGTGCGACCTGTAGAGTATCTTAAAAAAATTGGTTTTTTAGGAAGCAATCTTTTCAACGCTCATTGTGTGTGGTTGGACAAAAAAGAACAAAAAATTTTAGCATCTCATGGTGCTAAGGTTGTTAGTTGTCCTACTTCAAATCTAAAGCTTGCAAGTGGGATAGCCCCTTTAAAAGATATCATGGATGCTAAAATACAAACAATGCTTGGAACTGACGGCTCTGCAAGTAACAATTCCTTGAACATGTTTGAGACATTAAAGTTGGCTTCCTTGCTTCAAAAATATCGATATAATGATGCAAGTGTCTTGAATGCCGAAACTTGTTTTAAACTAGCCACTGTTAACGCAGCACAGGCGCTAAAAATAAACGCTGGGAAAATTGAAAATGGCTACTTGGCAGATGTTGTGCTTTTGGATCTTAACCATATTTCTATGACACCCCGTCATAACTTGATTTCCAATATTGTGTTTTCCGCTGATCCAGGTTGCGTCCATACAGTTATTTGCAACGGAAAAGTGATAATGGAAAAAAAGAAAATAACATGGGAACAAAAAATCAAAAGAAAAGCAACTAAAAGGGCATTGTTGCTCACAAAATTTATAATCTAAGGGGGGTTGTTATGGCTGGTTGTTGCGGGTCAAAAACAAAAAAAGGCAAGTAATTTAAATGAAAACAATTCCTGCCTTTTTTTCTTTTCTTTTTTATTTTTTAAGAATTTCCTTTTTTATTACGACAATTTCTGGTAATCCTCTGTAGTATCCAGCATAGTCTAGACCATAGCCACCGACAAATATTTTAGGAATTCTAAAACCAATGAAATCAACCTTAACATCTCTTGCAATTCCTTTGTCAAGAAGTACGCAGGTCTTGAAATTTTTCACATTTTTTGCCAGTAGACCCTGCAAAGTACTTAATGTTTTGCCTGTATCAACTATATCCTCAATAAGAAGCACATTTTCTCCTTCGAACTTATCTATTGTATACAAATCAACTTTGCCGCTAGATGTGGAGCGATCACCGTAACTGGAACATCTAATGAAATCGATTTTTGTTCTGATGTCGCTAAGTTCGTCTAGCGTTCTTATAAGATCTGCTGCAAAGAACATACCGCCTTTTAAAATCACAAAGCACACAAGCTCATTTACATTCTTGAAAGCCGCATCAATTTCTTTAGCAAGGGCAACGATTCTTGCTTCAATACAGCCTTTTGTTATAAGCACACGGTCTATCTCTTTTTCGTACTTTTTTCTTACAACTGGCTCTGGTTCATTCTTAAGTTTTATGCCACATTCTGGCACTATCACAGTTTTTGAAAAATTTGTTACAACTTTATGCATCGAACCACCTCTTAAAAAAATTTGCTTTTTTTATTGCCAATTCATACCTTTCAGGAGTGTCTGCTGGGAACCATTGATCAACACATTTACACCCGTACAACTTTTTTTCAAATGCTAGCACAGGAAATACGTCTCTCTCTAAGCTATATGGTCTGTTTTTTGGTATTAACCTAAAGACACTAGATGAAAGCATGTAAGCACCGGCGTTGATTGTTTTGCTCTTAGTTTCCCATGGTTTTGGTTTTTCTAAAAAGCGCACAACCCTGTTACCCTTAAGCTCCACTACACCAAAATTTTCAGCATTTTGAATGGTTTTCAGTGCAATTACACCAGTAGCAGCCTTATTTTTAAATCTTAAATACATTATTGAGTAATCTACATCTTTAATTTCATCCCCATTACAAACATAGAAAAAGTGTTCTTTTTTCAGATATTTTTCTGCCTTTTTAAGAGCTCCTGCTGTGCCTAAAGGTTCCTTTTCAGTACTGTATTTGATCTTTATGCCACAGAACTTGTTTCCGAAATATTCCTTTATCACATCCCTTTTGTAACCAACCCCAAGTATGATCTCTTTGGTTCCGTGCTCTATTATATTTCTTATATTGTATTCAAGTATAGGCCTTCCCTTTACAGGAAGCATAGGCTTTGGTATTTCCAAAGTAAAAGGCCTAAGACGTGAGCCAATGCCGCCAGCCAGAACAAAAGCTTTCTTTACTGCTTTTTGTTTTGGCCTCACGACTGTTCTCATAAAACTCTAGTCTTGCGATATGTTTATAATACAAATTTTCTACAAGTTCAAAGCAAAAATTTTGCTTTTTCTAGGTCTGCTTTTTTGTTTACGTTGAGATAAAGGCCTTGGAAAGGATAAGCATAAAGTAGTCCTTTTTGAGCCAAACTAGGCAGAAGGTCTCTTTCAATGCTTTTGTACGAAGGCTTTATATATGAAAAAATCTTCGGTTCAAAAATAAAATAACCTGCACTGATAAGATAGCTCTCCACCTCTTTCATCGGTTTTTCTATAAATTCTCTTACCTTTGAGCCTTCGACAATAGCAACACCATAGCTACGGGGGTCACTTACACTTGTTAGTGCCATAGTTGCTATGCTTGAGTGCTCTTTGTGAAAAGCGTACATGCTGTTAAGGTTAAGTTTGCAAATTGTGTCACCATAGGCACACAGAAACGCATTTTTTAGATGGGGTTTTGCCATCAGAAGGGGTTTGACAGTGCCTGTTGCTTTATCAGCTGAAATAAAGGTGAGATCATAGCCTAAATTTAGATCTTCAAAGTGTTCCACCATTTCTTCTTTTTTGTAGTCAACATATATAATAAACCTGCTTATTCCCAAATCAGCAAGGTTATTTAATACATGTTCTATAAGGGTTTTTTGGCCTATCTTAGCTAAAAACTTGATGTTTCCATCTATGCTTATGTCCCTTGGCTTGCCTCCAGCTAGCAATAATGCAGTATTAAGTCTTTCACCGATGGCCTTTGTCAATATAAACTCTATGGCTTGACTTCTGCTTCTTATTGATAAACCATCTACAAGTGAGTCTATTCTTGAAAGCAAGTCTTTTTTTATTGAGATAGTTACCCTAGAACGTTTGGAACTGTACTCTATCATACCTGTTCATACAATTTATGAACAGCTCATTTATTTAAATTTTATGTTATTTTGAATAGTGGTGAGAGTTATGCGAGTTGCGATCATAGGTACAGGCTATGTTGGTCTTGTGAGCGGAGCATGCCTAGCTGATCTTGGACATGATGTAACCTGCGTTGATATTGATAAAGAGAAAATTAGATTGTTGACCAGAGGAAAATCACCAATTTATGAACCTGGTTTAGAAAAAATTATTAAAAGAAACTTAAAGAGAGGGCTTCTAAGATTCACAAACGATACAAAAACAGCTGTTAGAAACGCTTACGTTGTGATGCTAACTGTTGGTACACCACAAACAAAAAATGGAAAACCTGACCTTAGAGACTGGATAAAAGCTGCCAAAGCTATTGCAGCATCAGTCAATGAAGAAAAGGTTATAGTAAATAAAAGCACAGTGCTTGTTGGTACAACAGAAATGTTAAAAAGAATCATTGCCAAAAATTACAAAGGTAACTTTTATGTTGTCTCAAATCCGGAATTTTTACGTGAAGGTTCAGCAGTTAATGACTTCATGAAGCCGGATCGCATAGTTATTGGTTTTGAAGATCCAAAAGCTAAGAAAGCAATGCAAGAGCTTTACAAAGGTATAAGATGTAAAAAGCTCTACACAGATATTCGCACAGCTGAACTTATAAAATATGCATCAAATGCTTTCTTAGTAACAAAAATTTCTTTTATCAATGAGATTGCGTTGCTCTGCGAAAAGGTTGGAGCTAACGTTGTTTATGTAGCAAAAGGCATGGGACTTGACAAGCGCATAGGGCCTTATTTTTTGAGAGCTGGCTGTGGGTGGGGAGGCTCCTGTTTTCCTAAAGATGTAAGAGCATTAATATATTTTGGCAAGAAAACAAACGTAAAACAAAATATAGTTGCTGCTGCATTTCATGCAAATGAAAAAGCAAAGCTTCAGCCAATCGTTAAACTGAAAAGACATCTGGGAAATTTAAATGGTAAAAAAATTGCCATTTTGGGTTTAGCGTTCAAACCTAACACAGACGATGTAAGAGATGCCAGCAGTTTAACAATAATTAAAGCTCTTAAAAAAGAAGGAGCAAAGGTCTCAGCATATGATCCTGTTGCTGTAAAAAACATGAAAAAAATAGTTTCGGACATCCACTACGCAAAGGATGCATATCAAACAGCCAAAGGTGCTTATGCCATTGTTTTAGTAACTGAATGGCCACAATTTGCCAAGCTTAATTTTAACAAATTAAAAAAATACATGAAAAATCCGTTAATCATTGATGGGAGAAACTTTTTAAATAAAAAAACACTTACTTCTATTGGTTTTACTTATGAAGGCATTGGTACTTGATATTCGGGAGGTGTATGAATGGGGTTGTTAACTGTCTCTTGTATAAAAGCTGACGTGGGAAGCCTTTCCGGGCATATAACTGTGTTGCCTGAAATGATCGAAATGATGAAGGATCACCTAGAAAAAGCTAAAAAAACAGGGGATATAATAGACTACTACGTTTTCAATTGTGGTGATGACTTAGAAACAATAATTACCCATAGAAAAGGTAGGGATAACAGTGAGATCCACAAATTGGCTTGGGATGGCTTTATGAAGGTTGCACAATATGCAAGAAGCAGAAAACTTTATGCAGCAGGCCAAGATCTTCTTAGCGATTCCTTTTCCGGAAATGTTAAAGGACAGGGACCTGGTGTTGCGGAAATGACTTTTTTTGAGAGAAAATCAGACCCATTGCTTATATTTGCTTGTGACAAAACAGAGCCTTCAGCATTTAACCTTCCACTATTCAAGATCTTTGCTGATCCTTTCAATACAGCTGGTTTGGTAATAGACCCAAAAGCAACAGTGGGTTTTTCTTTTGAAATAATGGATGTCTACAAGCACATGAAAGCAACACTTAATTGCCCAGAAGAAATGTATGCACTTTTGGCATTAATAGGTACAACGAGCACCTATGCTATAAAACGCATCTATAGACGAGGTAACGAGGCACCTGAGGAAAGAATTGCTGCAGAAGTTTGCACTGAAAAATTGAATGTTATTGCAGGTCAATATGTTGGCAAGGACGATCCAGTTTGCATTGTTAGAGCTCAAAGTGGTTTTCCTGCTGTGGGTGAAGTAATTGAAGGCTTTGCATTAGGTCATCTTGTAAGTGGCTGGATGAGAGGCTCACACAAAGGTCCACTAATGCCTGTGCCTTTAAAGTATGCAACACCAACACGCTTTGATGGACCGCCGAGGGTTGTTGGACTGGGTTTCCAAGTATGCGAAGGTGAACTCATAGGTCCAAAAGACTTATTTGATGATGTGAGCTTTGATAACGTTAGGGCGAGATGTAATGAGATTGCAGAGTACATGAGACGCCATGGCCCATTTGAGCCACACAGGGTTAGCGAAAAAGAGCTAGAGTATACAACTTTACCAGAAGTCTTAAAGAAACTTGAATCAAGATTTCAACCAACTACAGAATAAGAGGCATAATATGAGAGCAATTATACCAGCAGCCGGTTATGGAACCCGGCTGCGGCCTCTAACGGCATACATTCCAAAAGCGCTTATAGACGTTGCTAGAAAGCCAGTTATTGAACATATATTGGACAAAATAGCTGAGCTAAAAGAAATCGATACTGTTTATATAATCTCAAATAATTACTACTATAGTGTATTTGAAAGGTGGTTACAAGCTTTAAATAAAAGTGCATATCAATTTAAGATCGATATAATAAATGATGGAACAAATAGTGAAAAAGATCGGCTTGGTGCAATTGGTGACAAAATGCTTGCCATAAGAGAAAAAAATCTGAGATGTGATCTTTTGGATATAAGCAGTGATAACATATTTGATTTCTCTCTTTTACCGATCTTTGAGACATTTAAAAAGAAGAAAAGCTGTGTTGTGGGTGTCTATGACGTTGGCTCTTTTGAACTTGCAAAAAACTACGGCATAGTGGAAATCGACAAAAATTGCAAAATAATTGACTTTCAAGAGAAACCTCAGAACCCAAAATCAACACTCGCCAGTACTGGGATATATTTTTACACAAAAAAGATAATAAAACTATTTGAAGAATACGCAAATGCTGGTCACAATCTTGATGCTGCTGGTTGCTTTATACAATGGCTTCACAAAAAAGAGCCAACATATGCATATGTTTGCAAAGGCAAATGGTTTGACATAGGTTCAATAGAACTTCTTGAAAAGGCAAGGGAGGAACTGAAATGCGTGCTTTAGTCACAGGTTGTGCTGGTTTTCTTGGTTCAAATCTATGCGAGTACCTTATAAAAGAAGGTTATGAGATAGTCGGCATTGACAACCTTTGTACTGGTAAAATTGAAAATATAAAAGATTTTCCAAAAAATAAGTTCAAGTTTATTAAAGCAGATATAAGCAAAAATTTCAAGGTAAAAGGCGAAATTGACGAAATCTACAACTTAGCATCTCCAGCTTCACCTTTGCATTATCAAAAGCTGTCCATCGAAACTATGTTTGCAAATTCTTTTGGTGTGAAAAATATTCTTGAAATTGCAAGGAAAAAAGATGCCTTGCTTTTACATACCTCAACATCAGAAGTTTATGGCAATCCACTTGTGCATCCTCAAGTTGAAAGTTACTATGGCAACGTAAACCCAGTTGGCCCAAGAGCTTGTTACGATGAATCAAAAAGGTTTGCAGAAGCACTTATAATGAATTATCATTGGCGCCATGGGCTAAAAACTCGAATTGCCAGGATATTCAATACATATGGGCCAAAGATGTCAATAAACGATGGGCGCGTGATACCAAATTTTATCATGCAAGCAATGAGGAATGAACCAATCACTGTTTATGGGGATGGCTCACAAACAAGATCTTTTTGTTATGTTTCTGATATGATAGAAGGCCTTTATGAATTAATTCATTGTGACTATAACCTACCTGTAAACCTTGGCAATCCTAAAGAAACTACAATAATTGAACTAGCCAATAAGATAATAAGATTGACAAATTCTAGCTCAAAAATAGTTCACAAGGAGATGCCAAAGGATGATCCAGAACGGAGAAGACCTAACATTGAACTTGCAAAAAAATTGATTGGTTGGGAACCAAAAGTTAGCCTAGAAGATGGGTTAAAGCAGACAATAGCTTGGTTTGAAAGATTTTTTGCAAAAAAACAAAAGCGTTAGTATTAAAAAAAGTTTAATTTTTCATATTTTGGGTCTATATGCCTGAGCTTCGTGATAGTATAAGCAATTTGCAATTCTATTTGAGTTCTTGGCTTGATCTTGCCCATGGCCTACATGGATTCATTTTAGATCCTATTAGAAGCCAACTTGCTTTTATTGAACCAGACAGTGCTTCTCAAGGAGCTTTGGTTCTTGGTTATCTAAAACTTTATGAAAAAACATCTAAGCAAGAATATTTGGAGCAAGCAATGAAATGTGGGGAGTGGCTAGTAGCAAACTACATATGGGAAGCAAACATCTATTACAACTCTTGTCTTGAACATAAGCCTGGTAGCGAGGAAACTTATGCTTCTCTTTTTGGTAACGCATATGCAACACTAGCGCTTACCAGACTTTGTACTGTGCTTAAAAAGCAAAACATGAATTATAACAGATTTTTTAATGTTGCAAAGAACAACATAGAGCGCTTTATAATTGCAAAATGTTGGGACTATAAAAGATCTTTTCTTGAGTTTAACCATGACAAAATGGTATTCAATTTACCATCTGCGGCAACCGCAATACGAAGTGTTTTGCGATATTCTTTGCTTGTTAATGACCCAGGAATGATAACAGAATATTGCATACCTGCTGCTATAGAAATATTGAAATACCAATATAAAGATGGTTGTTTTGCTCTGGACGAAAGAGATGAAGTTGCACCTTTATTTAAATGTGCTTTTACAATTAAGGGACTTGCGGAAATGTGCGAAGTTAAAAATGAAGAAAAAGTTATAGAACGAATTAAAGATGCTGCCTTATTTCTAGATAAAAGCGTACATCCAAAGGAAAAGCTTTATTACTATGGCTACAGAGGGGATACTTTATTGAAATATCCTCTTTATGTTGCCAATAGTGCTGTAATTGCTTCTACACTAAAGCAACTTTCTTTTTTTGGAATACAAAGCAGCACAGCAGATGCTGTTATTGAAAGTGTTATTTCAAGACAATATGCAAGTGGCGCTTTGCCATCCTATGTTGGTTTTTGTAACGTCTTGTCTGATAGCTGTGAAAAGCCCAAACATGTTTTATGGCAAGATGTGCTTCCATGTCCTGCTTGGAATGCATTTGCTTTTGAATCCTTGGTAAATCTCTTACCTCCAAAAACTGATTTGCCTTTGCCTAAGGCTGACTTTCCTTGTAATTATGAATCGAAGGATTATACAATAACAGAAAGAAATTCAACCATTGTGTTTTTTTCTAAAGACGGCTCGCTTGCTGCCAAATGGTTCAAAGGTCACAGTAATTGGCTTTTTGGCAAGCTTTACATCACACCACTTGAAGAAAAAAAGAAAGAAACCAAAAAAATTGTTAAGCCAAAGATTTTAAAGAAAAAAGAAAAAAAGGCTAAGAAGGTGGCTAAAGGCAAAAAGAAGGCCACAAAAATAGAAAAAGATTTGGAAAAGGTCAAAGCAGAACAGCCAGAACCAAAACCACAAGTGCAACAAGTTGTAGCAGAACAACCACCCCAAGTTCAGCCAGTTATTCAAGTTGAAAAACCAAAAAAATCTTTCTTTTGGATTTTTAGGAGATAATCATTTTTTTGTTTTTACTTTAACTATAAACAAGGCCAAAGCAGCTATTAATATTACAAGATAACTGTTTAACTCTGGTGCTTCTGTTTCTTTCGTCTGACCTGCTACTGAAATGTACTTTCCCTGTCTGCAGTCTGATGTCTTGCATATGGTATAGCCGGGAATATCCAACTCTGCTTCTATGTAATAAACCCCTGCATTACTAGTTGAACCAACTAAAATGGGGCCTTTATTACAAGTGCCTCTTATATTTTGTACTATTGGTTGTGACCCTTTAATTGTACCATCTGTTGGCCATAAACTAATCTTTAAGTTGAGATCTGCTGTGCAATTGACACTAACTTCAATAGGTTCATCTACCATTACATTTTTGGCCTCTAAAGATTTTATTGAGTAAAATTCACTTGGGAAAAGCTCTAAGAATATGCTTTTAACGCCCTCATTCTTTTTGCAAGAAACAGTGTATCCATCATAAGAATAAATCAAATCAATCTTTGGCTTTGTTGTAAAGACTATTGATTCAATAATTATATCTGTTGACTGATTGGGTTTCAATACCACGCCTTTGCCCTGTATGATACTTATTTGACCTCTTGGTTCTCTAAGCTCAATTGAATTTATTTTAATTGGGTAATTGTCCAGATTTGTTAACCTAAACCTTGTTATGACTTTTTCTCCGCCACTCGTTGTCTGTAATCTAGTGTGCATAATGTCAGATACATTAACCCTGTCAGAATTGAAAAGGCTGTTCGGGTCCACTACATTGAGAGTAATTTCACCACTGAGTGTTGCTGGCAATAGGTCTTTATATGGTGGAAGGCCTACAGGGCCCGGACTCTGACTATAGGAATTAAGCTTTACATAGTGAGGCCTGTTCCAACAAACCCCTAAAAAATAGCCGCTATACCCAAGGCAGTCAACATCTAGTGTTGCTTTTATTTTGTATTCTGATGCGCCAGATGGGACATTGAATGATATGCTTGGTGGAGCACTAGTGATGTCAAAACTCTGTTTTACCACATTATTTTCATAAATTTTTACATTTCCCTTGCAAAATATGTTCCATGTGCTAAGTTGAGAGCCGGGTTGGGTAACCTTACATGTGTAACAAGACACATTGTTATGTTGGCCTGGTGGCTGTGGTTGTCCAGAAGGTACTGTGCATTTAGCACACTTATAATTAAGCGGTTGTCCAAGCACATTATTCTGACCAGTTGGCGAATACAAGCAATCCTCGCAAGTAATGTCCTCCAATGTGTTTACACCTATTTGGCAGCCATTGCAAAGTGCATAACTTTTACCGCTCAATATCAGCTGGGGCTGAACTATATCCGCATTGCAGTAGCTATTGTTTCCATGGCCTTCGAACATCCCCCAAGACGAAATCTTGTCATAATCACTTATCTTCTTCCATGCTATTGGTGGACAAGAGGTGTAGCCGCCTGCGATCATGAAATCTCCAGAAACACTTGAATTCATGTCAAAGCGTATCTGTCCGCTTTCACCTTCACAATAAAGCACATTTCCACTTATTAGTTTTCCGTCTAAAGTCGTAAATGATGGCTCCCAACTTATCCGCATATATGCTTT